>JAYTLP010000021.1:0-6360 GCA_043729375.1 Myxococcales bacterium | reverse complement strand
TAGAGCTCGCGAAAGCCCGTCGCAACGCCGAGGAGTACGCCCGCGAGCGACGGCCATGGTGCTCCACCCCAGCGGCGCTCGGCCCAGTGACCGAACAGATAGCCGACCACCACGGCCACCCCGAAGAAGATGCCCACATAGCTGAAGCGAGACGCCGTACGCCACATCGACGCCGAGCTGTTCGGCGTGTCTGGATCGGGTGCGCTGCCTGTCGTCGACATGATTCATGATGGTACGTTGGCGCGGGCAATTAACACGGGGGTAAGAGCGGGTCAACCGTGCAGGCTCTTTGGGGAAAGCGTGCGCAAATCATGCGCGCGATCGAGCCCAAATCGTGGCGCAATGGGGTGCGGCCAGCACCCTGCGCGTGGTGGCTCGGGCGGCCTCGTAGGCGCAATGCCCGAGCCCCAGCTTGAACGGCCCCGCGCGCGGGAGATCTTCGATCACGAGCGCGGTGAGGTTGGAGCGCGTGGGTACGGCGAGCACACCGCGCCACGGCGAGCGCGACGCGAGGTGGTGGTAGAACGTCCGCTCGCCGGCGTGCAGCGGCGTGATGCCAGGGCGATCGAGGATGCCGCCGTCGAGATACGGGGCGCCACCGAGCCAGACGGGCTGGAAGAGGACCGGCACCGCGCACGACGCGCGGATCGTCGTGCTGAGCGGACCGTGGTCGCGTGTGACCGCGCGGTGTCGTAAGACATCATGCACGACGAGGCTCGCCGGAATGCGACCGTCCTCGATGTTTGCGCCGCCCACGATCGCGCGGAGCTGCGCCTCGAACTTGCGACCGCGCAGGAGGCCCAGGCCCGGCCGCGGGTCCCAGAAGTCGTCGCGGCGGATCGTGAGCAGCACGCGCGCGATCTCCGCAGGTTCGCTGCCGGCTGCATAGATGCCTCCGACCATCGCACCCGCCGACGAGCCTGTCACGCGTCGCGGACGCAGGCCCGCCTCGACGAGCGCCTCCAGCATCCCCGTGTGCGCGAAGAAGCCGAAGAAGCCGGATGACAGGCTGAGGGTGAACGGTGCTTCCGAAAGCCAGTCCGCGAGCGTCGCCACGTGCGGTATGTTGCGCGGCGTCCCGTCGATGTCTACCTCGCTGCTCTCGCGCCTTCTCTTTTTCATGCCCGCCGAGCGCGCTCACCACGTCGGTTCGTGGCTGCTGCGCTTGCTGTTCGCGATGCCGATCGTGAGCTGGCTGCTGCGCAGGGCGCTGCGGCCGCGCGGCTCTATCCAGGTGATGGGGCTGGACTTTCCCGGGCCGCTCGGGGTCGCTGCAGGATTCGACAAGGACGCGCGCATGTTCGACGCGCTGCTCGGGCTCGGGTTCTCGTTCGTCGAGGTCGGGACGCTGACGCCCCGGCCACAACCGGGTAACCCGCGACCGCGCATGTTCCGGCTGCCTGCCGATCGTGCGCTGCTCAACCGGCTCGGCTTCAACAACGGGGGTGTCGAGGCTGCGCTGCCGCGACTGCGCCGGCGTCGACGGGGCATTGTCGGCGTGAACATCGGCAAGAACAAGGACACCTTGGACGTCGACGCCGCTTCCGACTACGCGACGTGCGCACGCGTGGTGGCGCCGTACGCGGACTACGTCGTGGTGAACGTGAGCTCGCCGAACACGCCGGGCCTGCGCGCGCTGCAGACGACGAAAGCGCTGCGGCCCATCCTCGTGGCCACACGCGCAGCGCTCGACGCCGCGGTGACGCGACGCGTGCCGCTCTTGTGCAAGATCGCGCCGGACCTGACCGACGACGAGCTGGATGCCATCGTGGACCTCGCGATCGAGGTCGGGCTCTCCGGGCTCATCGCCACCAACACGACGATCTCACGCGATGGGCTCACGAGCGACGTCTCCGCGCTCGGGGCCGGCGGCATCTCCGGCGCCCCGCTCAAGGCTCGCGCGCTCGACGTGCTCCGGCGGCTGCGCACGCGCGCGCCCGAGCTTGTCCTCATCAGCGTCGGCGGCATCGAGACCCGCGAAGACGTCGCTGCGCGCCTCGCCGCTGGCGCCGACCTGCTCGAGGCCTACACCGGCTTCGTCTACGGCGGCCCGCTATACCCGAGCCGCCTGCAAAAACGACCCTTTCCGCACCGGGGACAGGCTCCACCCAGCCATAGGCCCGAGATCGCACGGTGAATCAGCCCGAACGACCAGTGGAGTTAGCGGACGTGTAACTCCGCTGGTCGTTCGTCGTAAAATCGTTAATACGGACAGTGACCTGGACACCTAGAGCCTGTCCCCCGATCTTGTCCCCCGATCTAGCCTGTCCCCCGATCGTATGTCCGCCGATTGTAACTAGTCTTCTTTGCTGGCGGCCATGGGCTTGCCGGCGACGCGGTCGGTGAGGGGTCGGACGGCGGCGCGGCGGTTCTTGGACCAGCAGCCCTCGTCGTGCGCGGCACAGACGGGATTCTCCTCGCCGTAGCTGACCGTCTTGAGCTGGTGCTCCTCGGCACCGAGGCTCTTCAGATACTTCTCGACGTTGTGGGCGCGCTCCTCGCCGAGCGCGAGGTTGTACTCCTCGGTGCCACGCTCGTCGGCGTTGCCCTCGACACGGACCTTGAGATCGCGGTCTTCGTTCATGCACTTCGCGGAAGCTGCGAGACCCGCGCGATCGGTGTCGGGGATGAGCACCGAGTCGTAATCGAAATGCACGCGGACGCCGCAGACGGGCAGCGTGTCCTCGATGTTCTTCTGTCCATCGAGGCCGGCCATCTCGTCCAGGCCCGTGCGCTTGGCGGTCTGCTTGTGTGCGCAGCCGGAGGCGAGCGTGGCAGCGATCACGACGACCAAGGGGGCCAGGCGGCGGGTGACGAAGGACAGATTCATAAGGGAGCTCCTCGCGGGGTCGAGCCGATACGACTCACGTGAGCCGCAGGAGGAGCGTTACGTGTGTATGTCCGTGTGCGCCAATTTTTGACCGATTAATTTACGTCCGTCGTCACAGCGCGCGCATCGCCTCTCGCGCCGCAGTGAGGCTGCGATCGAGCGTGCTCGCGTCGTGGGCAGCGGACAGGAACGCCGCCTCGAACTGCGATGGGGCCAGGTAGACGCCACGGTCGAGCATGGCGTGGAAGTACGCGGCGTAGCGCTTCGCGTCGGACTGCTTTGCCGACGCATAATCCGTGACCGCGTGGGGCGTGAAAAAAGTCGTGAACATGGAGCCGACGCGGTTAATGGTGCACGCGACGCCCGCCTCCTTCGCGATGGCCGTGAGGCCGGCTTCGAGCTGGGCAGCGTGCTTCTCGAGCGCCTCGTACACACCCGGGCGCGCGACGAGCTCGAGCATCTTGAGCCCGGCAGCCACGGCGAGCGGGTTGCCCGACAGCGTCCCGGCCTGGTACACGGGGCCGTCGGGAGCGATGAAGTCCATCACGTCGCGACGTCCACCGTAAGCCGCAGCGGGCAGCCCGCCACCGACAATCTTGCCGAGCGTGGTGAGATCGGGCGTGACGTTGTAGAGCGCCTGCGCGCCTCCGTGCGCCACGCGGAAGCCGGTCATCACCTCGTCGAAGATGAGCAGCGCGCCGTGCTCGGTGCAGACGCGGCGCGCGGTCTCCAGATAGCCCGGCTCGGGCGGGACGCAGCCGATGTTGCCGCACACGGGCTCGATGATGAGCGCCGCGATCTCGCCGCGGTGGGCGGAGAAGAGGGCCGCGAGCCCGTCGCCGTCGTTGTATGCAACGATGAGCGTGTCGGCCGCGGTGCCGGCGGTCACGCCCGCGGAGCCCGGGATCCCGAGCGTTGCCGCGCCGCTGCCGGCAGCGACGAGGAAGCTATCGCCGTGCCCGTGGTAGCCGCCGTCGATCTTGACGAGCTTGTTGCGCTTCGTGAACCCGCGCGCGAGGCGAGCCGCCGACATCGTGGCCTCGGTGCCCGAGGACACGAGCCGGACCTTGTCCATCGACGGGACGGCCGAGCAAAGCGCCTCCGCGAAGAGGACCTCGCGCTCCGTCGGTGCGCCGAAGCTGGTGCCGGCCTCGAGCGCAGAACGCACGGCATCCGCGATCTCGGCATGCGCGTGCCCGAGCAGCATCGGCCCCCACGAGCCGATGTAGTCGATGTACTCGTTGCCGTCCACGTCCCAGAGATACGCGCCCTTCGCCTTCGCGAAGAACACCGGCTCGCCACCGACGCCGCGAAATGCTCGCACCGGCGAGTTCACGCCGCCGGGGATGCGCGTCTTCGCCTCGGCGAAGAGGACCTTCGATCGCTCTCTGTTCATGGCGGTAGAAGTTATCACGAGGTCCTGCGACGAAAGGATTGTCGCCGGGCAAAGCGCGTATATGATGGTGGCCCCCGGCGATTGTGGAGCGTTCGTCGGGGACCGTTCGATAACCGCGCTCCGAGGAGATTTGCATGAAGAGTTGGATCGGTCTTGGCGTGCTCGCCGCAACGGCGATCGCGTTCAGTGGCTGCACGTACATGTCGGCGACGCCATCCGTGCAGGGCAAGGCGTACGTAGTGCGCAATGCCATGTATTCGTCGGACTTCTGGAACTGCGACGCCACCTCCGGTGAGCCCGTTTGCTACCAGACCAAGAAGAAGTACCTTCCCCCGTCGGCAGCGAAGTGAGGAGCGCGACCATGAAAACCATTCGCACGCTCGTCCTCGCAGCATCCGCCATGGGCCTCGTCGGCGCCACCGGCTGCGCGACCGTCACGTCCTCGATGCCCAGCTCCAGCACCGTCACCGGCGAGGCCTGGTATACCGAGGCCATCGGCTTCTTCGGCCTGACCTGGGGCAGCAAGATCTGGTACTGCCCCGCCGCCACGTCCGCGGGCCCCAGCACCTGCATGGAAGCAAAGCTCGTCGAGCTCACCAAGGCCGAGGTCGAGGCCCAGAAGCCGAAGAAGTAGCTTCTTCTCGCCGCATCGAACAGCCCGGCCGTCGTTCGACGCGCCGGGTTTTTTTATTGACTAGACGCTCTCCATCGGGTGCGCCGACGCGAGCTTCACCACGATCTTGCCGAGGTGTAGCAGCACCGCGCTGGCGACGAAGACCGCGCCGACCACCCACAGGCCGCCGCGCTCTGCGCGCCAGGACCATGCGCACTGGCACGCTACGGGGACGAGGCCCACGGCGAGCGCGAATGCGAGGCGGGCCTCCCACGGCGTGACTCCCGCGTCGACAAGCGCTGCACGGCGGCCGAGCAGGACGAACACAACCATTTCGACGGCAAAGAACGCGAACATCGTGCCCACCCAGCCGAGCCCTCCGCCACCCAATCGGGCGGCAATGAAGGCTGCGTACATCGGCGTGGTGAGCAGCACCAGGAGCACGGCCGCGAGCCCGAGGCGAACAGCCTCCATCTTCTCGCGCAGCACCTCGGCGCGTGACGCGTGCTCGGTTGCGACCTGGTGCTGCGGCTCCATCACTCGTCGTCGCTACCACTGTTCGGCATCGTGTCTTCGCCCTCGACGAGACCTTCGACCGCACCCTCGGCAAGTCCTTCGACCGAGCCCTCATCGGCGGCGGCATCCCCGGAGAGGTCCTCCTCACCCTCGATGACCTCGACCGGTGCAGCTTGCACCTCGCCGGCCACCTCTTCGCGCTCGGCGAGCGAGTCGACGGACACGACCGTCTCGCCTTCCTCGACGCGGATGAGTCGCACGCCCTGCGTGTTGCGGCCGAGCGTGGGGATGCCGCGCATCGGCATGCGGATGACCTTGCCCTGTGAGGTGATGAGCATGAGGTCCTCCTCGTCGGTGACGAGGCGGCACGAGATGACCTTGCCGTTGCGCTCGGTGGTCTTGATGGTGATGACGCCCATCCCGCCGCGCCCCTTGACCGGATAGTCGGCGACGGGCGTGCGCTTGCCGAAGCCGCGCTCGGAGACGGTGAGCAGCGTGGCGGGCGTGCCGGCCGGGACGGTCTCGACCGCGACGACCTCGTCCTTCTCGCGCACCGTGATGCCCCGGACCCCGCGTGCAGAGCGGCCCATCGGGCGTAGCTTGGTCTCCGAAAAGCGGATGGCCCGACCCTCGCGCGTGGACAGCAGCACGTCGTGGTTGCCGTCGGTGAGGCGGACGCCGACCAGACCGTCGCCCTCGTCGATGCTGAGCGCGATGATGCCGGTCGAGCGGATGTTGCCGAACGCCTCGAGCGACGTGCGCTTCACCGTACCGCGCTTCGTGGTGAAGAGCAGGAACCGGTCGCCCGTGGCCAGCTCGGTCTTCGTGATCGCGAGCATCGTGACGACCTTCTCGTTCTCCTTCAGCTCGAGAAAGTTCACGAGCGCCTTGCCGCGCGACTGGCGATTGCCCTCGGGGAGCTCGTAGACGCGCTTCTTGAAGACGCGTCCGTCGCTGGTGAAGATGAGCACGGTGTCGTGCGTCTCGGCGACGAAGAGCTGCGCC
>JAYTLP010000020.1:0-3731 GCA_043729375.1 Myxococcales bacterium | reverse complement strand
TTGGCGTCCTTCATCGCGTGCGCGCGGCCCATGTGCCAGCGCCACGCACCGTCGGACGTTCGCAGCAACCGGAACTCCACCTCGTAGTCGTCACCGCTGGCGAGAGACCTCGTCCAGCGCTCGATGACATCCGTCAGGTCGTATTCGTGGACGACACCTTGCCAGCCATCGCGCAGCATCTGCTCTTCGCCGCGCCCGAAATAATCGGTGACCTGGCGGTTCACGTACGTGAGCCCGCCGTGCGGGTCTGCGGTCCAGACCTGGCTCGGGATCGCGTCCGCGAGAAAGATCCGCTCCTCTTCGAGCGCGTGGCGCGCGCGCAGATCGCGGGTGAAACTCGCATACTCCGTCACCGTATCGCTGCCGGGTTGCCGCAGCGCGAACACGTTGTAGTCGACGGGGATGGCCGCGCCGGTGGCGAAGTTGCGCATGTGCAGCTCACCGCGCCAGCGCCCGTGGGCCTCGAGCCCCTGCATGATGCTGCTCTGCACGAGGTGCAGGTCGGCAGGCAAGAACACCTCCGCAGCCGGCGTGGTGGCGAGCTGCTCCGGGGACAGGCCGAGCAGCTCGAACCCGGCCTCGTTCACGAACGTGAGGCGACCGTGCAGATCGGCGGTGCCGATGAAGTCCTCGCACTGCTCGACGATTGCGGCCAGGCGCTCGCGTTCGCTCGTTGCGGTTTGACGTTCGGTCACGTCGTTGCCGATGACGAAGATGCCGCGGACGACACCGTCTTCTCCGCGGATCGGCTGGTGCACGAAGTCCGCGTAGCGAGTGACGAGCGGCCCACCGGGAACCAGCTGCAGCGTGAATTGCACATCGCTTCCGATGAACGGCACGCCGGTGTCGAACACGCCGTCGAGGAGTGCCAGAAAGCCCTGGTCGGCGGCTTCCGGCAGCAGCTCCGCCACCGTCTTGCCGAGCTCTGCGCGGTGGCCGACGAGCTGCTGGAAGCGCGCGTTGAAAATGTCGAATACGTGGTCGCGACCGGACATGTACGCGGTGAACACTGGCGCCTGATCGAAGATCTGACGCAGCGTGCTGCGCCCGAGGTCGAGGTCGAGGTCGAGGTCGAGGTTGCGCGTCTGGACGTGCTCGGCAGGCCGCGATACGCCCGGCATGGCCTCGGTGTACTCCGCCTCGGCGCGCTTCTGCTGGCCGCGTTCGCGCGTCACGTCCGTTACGTCCACCGTGTGCTGCACGATGAACTGTACCGTCCCATCCTCGTCGAGCAGCGGGGTGTGGGTCGCGCTCCACGAGCGCTCGGTCGTGACGATGCCGTCGGGCGCGTGCTCGATTACCCGGTACGTGAGGACCGCGGGCGGGTCGGCCTCGCCCGTCCGCAGGACGCGCTCGAGCGCTTCGCGCACGAGGCGCGCCGGCTCGTCGTTCGGACCACCCAAGTCATTCGGGAACACGTCGATCACCTTGCGACCCACGAGCTGCTCGAGCGTGCTCGCGGTGACGCGAAGGTACTCCCGGTTGGCGGCCACGTACCGGAGCTCGCGGTCGAGCACCATGCAGGCGTTCGGCGAGGTGTCGAACAGCTGCTGAAACATTGCCGCGTTCATCGAGAGGCGCGCGAGCGCGTCAGTTGGCGGGGGCGATGGGGCGGGACGGATCGGTCGGCGTGGCGCGAGGGACGGCGCGCTCTCGATGGTCGAGCGCGGCGCGCACGAACCGCTTGAACAGCGGGTGTGCCAGCATCGGTCGGCTCTTGAACTCGGGATGGAACTGGCATGCGACGAAGTACGGATGCTCGCGAAGCTCGATCATTTCCACGAGCTTCTTGTCGGGCGAGAGGCCGGAGAACACGAGCCCGTGCGACTCGAGCGCCGGGCGATACTCGTTGTTGACCTCGTAGCGGTGACGGTGACGCTCCTGTACCTCGACCTGACCGTAGGCCTCGAGCGCGCGCGTCCCCTCGCCCAGCGTGCAGGCGTACGAGCCGAGGCGCATCGAGCCGCCCTTGCCTTGCACCCCGCGCTGACCGTCCATGAGCGCGATGACGGGGTACTTGGTGTCGGGATCGATCTCCGTGGAGTTGGCGCCGGGCATGCCCGCAAGGTGCCGCGCGAACTCGACGACGGCGAGCTGCATACCGAAGCAGATGCCGAAGAACGGCACCCGGCGCTCGCGCGCGTAGCGGATCGCGGCGATCTTTCCTTCAGTGCCACGCGCGCCGAAGCCGGGCGCTGCAAGGATGCCGTCCACGTCGGCGCACAGCGCTTCGGCGCCGACGCGCTCGACCTCCTCTGCATCGATGTAGCGGATCGTGACGCGCGTGTCGCACGCGATGCCGCCGTGCACCAGCGCCTCGTTGAGCGACTTGTAGCTCTCGGTGAGCTCGACGTACTTGCCGACGAAGCCGATGACGACCTGGTTGGCAGGCGCCTTGATCTTGTCGACGAGCTTCTGCCAGCCCTCGAGCTTGGGTGCGCGCGACCAGATGTTGAGCAGCTCGCAGAGCTTGTCGTCGAGCCCCTGCTGGTTGAGGTGCAGCGGCAGCTCGTAGATCGTCCCCACATCCTCTGATGTGAAGACCTGGTCCGCAGCGACGTTGCAGAAGAGCGCGATCTTCTTCTTGATACTTGCGTCGATGGGCCGCTCGGTGCGGCAGATGAGCACGTCGGCCTGGATCCCGAACTCGCGCAGCTTCTGGACGGAGTGCTGCGTCGGCTTCGTCTTCAGCTCGCCGGCCGCCTTGATGTACGGCAAGAGCGTCAGGTGCACCGCGCAGACGTTCGCCGGCCCCAGCTCGATGCGGAGCTGGCGCAGCGCCTCGATGAACGGGAGCGACTCGATGTCACCGACCGTACCACCGACCTCGATGATGAGGACGTCGTTGCCCTCAGCGCACGCGAGGATCTTGGCCTTGATGGCGTCGGTGATGTGCGGGATGACCTGCACCGTCGCACCGAGGTAGTCACCGCGACGCTCGCGCTGGAGCACATCCCAGTAGATCTGGCCGGTGGTGAAGTTGTTGAGGCGCGACATGCGCGCGGAGATGAAGCGCTCGTAGTGCCCGAGGTCGAGGTCCGTCTCGGCGCCGTCGTCGGTGACGAAGACCTCGCCGTGCTGGATGGGGTTCATCGTGCCGGGGTCGACGTTGATGTACGGATCCAGCTTCTGGATGGTCACCTTGAGGCCGCGGTTCTCCAGCAGCGCGCCGATCGACGCGGACGCGAGGCCCTTGCCGAGGGAGGAGACGACCCCCCCCGTTACGAAGATGAGCTTGGTCTGCTTTCCGGTCGGACGTGCGCTCGGCATGGGGGCTCCGGTCTGATTTCGCTAAAAATTACGAGCGCTTAGAACGCCAGCAGCCGCGTTTGGAAGCTACGCCCCGGCGCCGTGGGTGTCAATCACGGCTGTAACAATGCACGTCGTCTCTACTACAACAGTCCTCGATGAACGCGCTGCGCACCGATCTTCTCGCCGTGTCCCCGCTCCCGCTGCCTGGCGCCCTGCTCGACGCGCTCGAGACGAGCTACTCGACACCACCTCGCGCCTACCACGGCTTCGACCACCTTGCGGAGGTCGCGCAGTGGTTCGAGGTCGTCGCCCGCGGGCCCGGCTGGAAGCAGGCGCGCGAGGTCTTCGTGGCGCTGCTCTTCCACGATGCGGTCTACGAGGCCGGCCGGAGCGACAACGAGGCGCGCAGCGCGGTGGTCGCAAAGGAGGCGATCGCGCTGCACCGGCTCGACGTCGACGTGGGCCGCGTCGCGCACCTC
>JAYTLP010000019.1:0-9070 GCA_043729375.1 Myxococcales bacterium | reverse complement strand
CGGCGCTGCGACCTTGCGCAGACCGGCGACGATGCGAGCAGCCTCGCGCTGCGAGAGGACCCCTGCACCGCGGAGCGCACCCGCCCATGCGATCGATCCGCGCACATCGACCTCGTGCAGCGCACGGTCGAAGGAGAGCGAGTCGTTCAGCTTGCGCAGGAGGTCGGCGGTCCCCTCCTTGAAGCGACCACTCCAGAGCGTCTTTTTCATCAGACGCCCAGGCGACGACGACCGCGCTGGGGAAGGCCGAAGAGCTTGATGAAACCGGCCGAGTCTTTGGGCTCGTAGCCGGTCATGTCGAAGGACGCGAGCTTGCTCTGGTAGAGGCTCTGTGGCGACGTTCGGCTGACGACGGTGGCTGACCCCTTGAAGAGCTTCAGCTTGACCTCGCCGGTCGTGGTCTCGAGGAGCTTGTCGAAGAAGACGTCGAGCGCGTCCTTGAGCGGGCACCACCACTGGCCGAAATACACGAGCTCGGCGTAGCGCTCCGACATGAGCGCCTTGTGGTGCATGGCATCGCGGTCGAGGGTGAGCGACTCGAGCGCGCGCAGCGCCATGACGAGCAGCGTGCCACCGGGCGTCTCGTACACGCCGCGCGACTTGATGCCGATGAGCCGGTTTTCGACGAGGTCCACGCGCCCGACGCCGTGAGTGCCGCCGAGCTCGTTGAGCTTGTCGATGAGCGCGTACGGGCCGAGCTGCTTGCCGTCGACGCTGATGGGCGTGCCTTTTTCGAAGCCGATGGTGACGTAGCCGGCCTGGTCGGGCGCCTGCGCCGGATCGGCGGTGAGCTTGAACATCGACTGCTCCGGCTCGAACGCCGGGTCCTCGAGCGGGCCGCCCTCGTGCGAGAGGTGCCAGAGGTTGCGATCGCGCGAGTACGGGTCCTTCTTGGTGACGGGGATCGGGATGTTGCGCGCCTGCGCATAGTCGATGGCGTCCTCGCGCGACGTGATGTCCCACTCTCGCCACGGCGCGATGATCGTGAGCTCCGGCGCGTGCGCCTGGTACGCAAGCTCGAAGCGCACCTGGTCGTTGCCCTTGCCGGTGCATCCGTGCGCGAGCCCGTCGCAGCCCGTGGCGAGCGCTACCTCGATCTGCTTCTTCGCGATGAGCGGACGCGCGGTCGACGTTCCGAGCAGGTAGTCGTGCTCGTACACGGCGCCGGCGCGGAGCACGGGGAACAGATAGTCGCGGGCGAACTCCTCACGCGCGTCCACGAGGTGGAAATCGACGGCGCCGGTCTTGCGCGCCTTCTCGTCGAGGCCCGACGTCTCCTCCTTCTGGCCGACATCGACGGCGACCGCGACGACCTCGCACCCGTAGCTCTCCTTGAGCCACGGGATGATGATCGACGTATCGAGGCCGCCCGAGTACGCGAGCGCGACCTTCTTTGCCTTGTGAGGAGCCTTCGGGGACTTGTTGTCGGCCATGTTCGCTTTCGTTCCTTCGGAGAGGGTCAGAGCAGATCCGGGAGACCGTACGCCAGGTCGAGCTGCTGCACTGCCTGGCTCGCGGCGCCCTTGAGCAAATTATCGAGCGCGCTGACCACGAGCAGGCGCCGGCCGGGCAGGACCTGGAAGCCGAGATCGCAGCGCGTCGTCCCGACGACATCGGTGAGCTGGGGGAGTTCGCCATGGGGATGCACGAGGACGTGCCGCGCGTGCACGTAGCGCTCGAAGCACGCCGCGAGCTCGGCATGCTCCACGTCCCGCGCGAGCGGCACGTACACGGTCGAGAGGATGCCGCGCATCACGGGCAAGAGGTGGGGTACGAGAACGAAAGCGCCGTGCATGCCGACGGCGTGTCGGATCTCCGGCTCGTGCCGGTGCCCTGTGGTGCCGTACGCCTTGAAGTTGCCTGCGAGCTCGCTGAACGAGTACGCGAGCTCCGCGCGCTTGCCCGCTCCGGAGACCCCGCTCTTGCAGTCGGCGATGACCGCTTCGGTGGGATGCAGCAGCGACACGAGCGGTGCGAGCGCAAGGATGACCGACGTGGCGTAGCAACCGGGGCTGGCGATGAGAGGCGCCGAGCGCAGACGCTCGCGTCCGGCGTCGTCGAGCAGCTCGGGCACGGAGTAGAACGCGTCGCTCGTCCCACGTGCGAAGCCGTACCAGCGCTCGTGCTCGGCAGGGTCCGCGAGTCGAAACGCACCCGACAGGTCGATGACGCGCAACCCGCGTGCGACGAGGCGTGGCGCAACCTCGGCCGACGTCTCGTTGGGCGTGGCGAGGAACACGACCTCGGCGCCGCTCCCGACGAGGTCGTCCTCGGAGTACGGCCCGCAAGGCGGACCTGCGACGCCGCGGAGCTGCGGGTGCAGCAGCTCGAACGCGGTGGGCTTGCGACCCGCCGACCCCTGGACACACACGAGCTCGACCCGGGCGTGGCGATGCAACAGCACACACAGCTCGCCACCCGAGTAGCCCGTCGCGCCGACCACCGCGACGCGGATCATGCGACCTCCGCGCGAGACAGGCGCTTCGCGAGGCGCTGCGCCGCGCCGGCCGACGGGGTCGCCAGGAAGATCGTGTCGTCGCCCGCGATGGTCCCGATGACCTCGCGCGGCCCGGCCTCGTCTAGCGCGCGTGCGACCGGGTGCGCGCCTGCCGGCGGCGTCCGCACGACGACGATCGTCCCGGCAGCGACGGCCGACAGCAAGAACTCCCGCAGCACGCGGGCGAGCTCGGCCGCGCGGTCTGCCCTGCCCGCCGTCGGCAACGCGCCTGGACGGGTATAACCGCCCGGCGCCTTTGCGAGCCCGAGTTCGCGGAGATCCCGCGAGAGCGTGGGCTGAGCAACCTTGTAGCCCTTCTGCGCCAGCCGCTCGGCGAGCGCCTCCTGCGAATGGATCGGCTCCGAGTCGACGATGCGCAGGATGGTCTCCCTGCGACGCAGCACGAGGCCCTGTGGATACCTATTCACCTGTGTGCATAAGTATTCACCCGCGCGCGCTACGTCAAGCGCGATTCGCTAGCCTTCGCGCTTCCAGACGGACTCGCGCTTCTTGCCAACGGCCTTGATCAGGCGGTGGATGAGCCGCTCGGGGTTCGAGTCGTAGACGACGGGCGCACGCGGCGGCTTGCCTTCCTTCTTCATCACCTCGACGAGGTGCTGCAACTGGTCGCTCACGCCACCCGAGCCGGTGAGCACGCCGATGGGCCGCCCCTCCTCGTATGCGATCGCGAACTCGCCGAGGGTGCCGGAGCGACCGCCGGCGAAGACGAGCGCGTTTGAGCGCTCGATATTGTCGATCTCGCGACCCATGTAGTTGGGGCGCACCTGCCCGCGCTGCGCGGCGGGGAGGCTCGTGTACTGGATCACGTCGAAGCCGTCGACCGGTGCGCCGCTGGCGACGTGCGCCCTCTTGCTCGAGTAGCCGGAGATGCCGATGGTGAGGCCGCCGGCGGCCTTTGCGGCGCGGAGAGCGTCGTGCGGATAGCCGGGGCACGCGCCCGTGAGCGTGACGTGGCCGAGCGTCGCGATGGTGGCGCCGAGCCTCGCGACTGCCTTCGACACCTCGGGCCGCTCCGTCTTGCCCGCGCCGCCCATGACGCCGATGACGTAGCGCGGACCATGTGCGACCGGCAGCGCGGCGACTGGATTGCCGCGCGGGCCCACGACGACGGTGTTCGCCGAGGCCGTCGGTGCAAGGACGGTGATTGCGAGGCCGAAGCAGATCGACGCAGGCACGAGGGAGATGCGCATGGAGCCATCGAACAGCAAGCCATGCGCCAGGCCACTGGAGACACAAGATATCGATATATAAACGCTTCGTGCACATGCGCAGTGGCCGGTCCCGCTTCCGGCCTGGGGTCGGCTGGCCCGTCAACGGATGACGCAGCCCGCCGTCTGCGCACGTGAATGGGCCGCGATGGCAAGCGACGGCTGGTCTGCTTCCACGAGCGCGCGAACGAGGCGACGCGACCAGTCGCAAGCATCGATGCCTCCGGACGGAGACCACAGCGGCTCCACGCTGGAGCCGCCGAGCCACCTGAAGCGGATACGGAGTGGAAGCTCGTCGCGCGCAATGAGGTCGGCGTGGCCGCTGCGACGAACAAAGACCATCGCGTCGTCGCGGCGGTAAACGAGCGCCCATACAGAGGGGTCGAAGGAGCCCGCGCGCATGTTCACATCGGGTTCGGAGAGGAGCGCAGCGTCGACACCGTAGCGCTGGAGGAGGGCGTCGAACGCCGCCGGGTCGAGCGGCGTCCGATCGAGCGCGCGGTGGAAGTCGTCGGGGTAGGCGGGCAGGCGTGCGTCCTGGAACACCTGCCACCGGGGCCATCCCTCCCACAGGAGGTAGCAGCCCACGTCCAGGTCCTCGTAGAGCCGATCGCGGAGACCGTTGCTCGTGACGTAGTCGATGGCAGCGAAGGGCACCACGTCGGGCGAGAGCGCGAGCGAGAACGGTGCGTCCCTGCGCTCGACGAGGATGCCGCCGACGAGGCCGCACACACCCAGCACGCCGAGCGGCCGACGCCAGGCATCGAACGCGCCGCCCATCGGGCGTGACAGCGCCAGTGCGAGGAGCGGCGTCGCGAGGAACGCCCACTCCGCCACGAAGCGCACCGAGCGCCACGCGAGCACGCCCACGAGAAGGAGCGGTACGACGCGCCGGACGAGTCGTCCGCGCACAGCGCCCACCGTCACGACCGCGATGCACGCGAAGAACCACGGATCGGAGTAGAGGGTCGCGCGCCGGAACTCCTCGATGACGCGCGTGGCGCCGAGGCCCGTGTGCCACAGGAGGTAGCTCGGGAGCCGCATCCCGGCGGGCGTCGCCACCGTCGCGAGCGTGGACAGCGCGAGCACCAGCAGCCACCGGCGCGACGGTCGCTCGAGCCCGAAGCACGCGAGCGCGACGATGCACAGGAAGACGCCCGCGTGGAAGTTGGCCCAGACGAGGGCGAGCGGCGGCACGAGCCAGAGCAGCCGCTCCCGGCCCTGGCGCACGTGCTCGAGCAAGATCGACAGCACGCCGAGCCCGACGAACGTCACGAGGTGGGGGCGCTCGACGAGCCGCTGGTCGGCGGCGTGTATGGTCAGCACCGTCGCGCAGGCGCAGGCGGTCGGGCTCGCGCCGGCAAGCTGCGCGGCGCGCCACGCGAGCGCCGAGGCAACGACGATGAGGGTCGTCTTGAACACCACGATCGCCGGGAAGCCGCCCTGCGCATACAGCCACGAGACGGCGACCTGGAAGCCCCACGAGAGGTCCGGATCCGGGTGGTCGGGGTACGTGAACGAGAAGAGGTTGCGGAACGGGATCGCGTGCTGCGCGCGGATGAGGTCGCCGAGCTTCAGGTGGAAGAACAGGTCGGTCTCTGCCAGCGGCACGAGCGCGCGGTGGGCGACGAACGCGAGCGACGCGACGACGAGCGCGAGGCCGAGCACGGCTCAGAAACGCTGAAGCAAGAGCTGCGCGGTGTCGAGTCCCGCGGTCGCGAGGTCGAGAGGGCCGTCCTCGTAGAAATCGCCGCTCGCGAAGTCGATGACGGCGACGCCGGTCACGAAACTCTGCGCGTCGAGGAAGTGGCCGCGGCCATCCCCTTGCCGCCAGCTCGGCGCGGTGCTCTGCGTGCGGGAGAGAGCGATGAAGTCGGCGTGAGCGTAGCCGTCGAGGTCAGTGCTCGACAGCAGGACCGCGTCGTTTGCGAGCACGAACGACCGCGAGGGGACGAAGCTGCCCGGGCGCTGCCGGTCGTCGCCATCGACGAGGTGCTCGTCGACGAAGCCGGCGCCGGGGTGGACGTCGAACACGTCATGGAGTGCAAGACCTCCCTGGCCGTCTCCGAGCCACGTATGCCAGGGCGCAAACGGCGGCACGAAGACGAGGTCGAGGCGACCGTCGTTGTCGGCGTCGTCCGAGAGCACGCGCTCGTCGGGCGCCGACAGCGACAGCGACGACTCGAAGCGCAGTGGATGCGCGGCCGGCATGCCTTCGCACTCGCCCGAGAGGAGCGCACAGAGCAGGAGCGCCTTCTTCAAGGACCACATCGTCCGACGTCGAGCCGCGCCGCACAACCTGGCCCGCGTTTACATCGCGTTCCGTGCCGACTAGGGTTTCGCCCGATGAGCAACGCCGACAAGCACGTGTCCGAGTTCGCGCGCCGCGAGGCCGAGGAGCGAAGTCGTCGTCGCGAGACCTACGATCGATTTGCCGACGAGCGCGAGCGCTGGCAGGCGAAGAACGCAGCGTATTACCGGTCCATCGAACGGCTCGCCCGCTTCGTCGTCCCGAAGGGCGCGTCCGTCCTCGAGCTCGGCTGCGGCACGGGCGACCTCCTCGCGGCGCTCGAGCCTGCGCAGGGGGTGGGCATCGACCTGTCGCCGCGCCTCGTCGAGCGCGCGCGCCTTCGGCACCCGCGGCTCGAGTTCCACGAGGGCGACATCGAGACGCTCGACGTGCCGGCACTCGAGGGCCGGACGTTCGAGTACATCGTCGTCTCCGACGTGGTCGGGCAGCTCTCCGACGTGTGGGCGGCCTTTCGCGCGCTGCGGCGGCTCTGCACCGCGCGCACCCGCATCCTCGTCACCTACTACAACTTCGTGTGGGAGCCGCTACTCAAGCTCGGCGAGACGCTCGGGTTGAAGATGCCGATCCCGCAACAGAACTGGCTCGGCATGGAGGACCTCTCGAACCTCCTTTACCTCAACCACTTCGACATCATCCGTTCGGGCACGGCGCAGCTCGTCCCCGTCGACATCCCCGTCGTCTCCCGGCTCGCAAACCGGTACCTGGCCAACGCCCCGGGCCTGCGTCACGTCGCGCTCACGCAGTTCTTTGTGTGCCGACTCGCGGCCGGTGGCGGCCCCATCCCCACGCGCGAGCTGAGCTGCACCGTGGTGGTGCCGTGCAAGAACGAGCGGGGGAACGTGGACGACATCGTGGCCCGCACGCCTGAGCTGGGCCGCGGCACGGAGCTCATCTTCGTCGACGGCAATTCCGACGACGGCACCGTTGAGGCGGTCGAGCAGCACATCGCGGCGAAGACCCGTCCGAACATGCGCCTCATCCATCAGGGCAGCGGCAAGGGCAAAGGCGATGCGGTCCGCAAGGGCTATGCGGCTGCGACCGGCGACGTGCTCTTCATCCTCGACGCCGACCTCACCGTGCCGCCAGAGGACCTCAACAAGTTCTACCTCGCCATCGCCGAGGGTCGCGCCGAGTTCGTCAACGGCTCGCGCCTCGCCTACCCGATGGAGGGCGAGGCCATGCGCCTCCTCAACACGCTCGGTAACAAGGCATTCGGCATGGTGCTGTCCGCCACCCTCGAGCAGCGGCTCAAGGACACGCTCTGCGGCACGAAGGTGATGTATCGCCGCGACTACGAGCGCCTCGCGGCCGGGCGGAGCTTCTTCGGCGACTTCGATCCGTTCGGCGACTTCGACCTGCTGTTCGGCGCGGCCAAGCTCAACCTCAAGATCGTCGAGCTGCCGATCCGCTATCGCGCGCGCACCTACGGCGAGACGAAGATCAGCCGCTTCAAGAACGGCCTCGAGCTGCTGCGCATGACCACCCATGCGTTCACGAAGTTCCGCAGCGCCTACTGACTCACCTCTCTCGAAAGGACGAACATGGCCCACCCGACGCTCACCCTCACCCTCGACACCGGCGAGGTCGTCATCCGCCTCCGCCCCGACCTCGCGCCGAAGCACGTGGAGCAGATCACGAAGCTCGCCGGCGAGGGTTTTTACGATGGCGTGGTCTTCCACCGCGTCATCGCCGGCTTCATGGCCCAAGGCGGCGATCCGACCGGCAGCGGCATGGGCGGGTCGAAGCTGCCCAACCTCCCCGCAGAGTTCAACGCCGAGCCGCACGTTCGTGGCGTCTGCTCGATGGCGCGCTCGCAGAGCCCGAACAGCGCGAACAGCCAGTTCTTCATCTGTCTCGACAAGGCGCCGTTCCTCGATCGCCAGTACACCGTCTGGGGCATCGTCGAGAGCGGGATGGACGCCGTCGACGCGCTGCCGAAGGGCGAGCCGCCGAAGCAGCCCGGCAAGGTCGTCAAGGCAAAGGTGGACGGCGCGACCTGAGCTCAGTGAAGTAGATGCATGCTCCGTGACGGCTCGCGCAGGTTGAGCCACACGACGAACGCGCGGCCGGCAACCAGGCCCTCCGGCAGGTAGCCCCACACCCGCGAGTCGCTCGAGTTGCCGCGGTTGTCGCCCATCACGAACAGGTTGGTGGGCGGCACCTCGGCGGCGGCGAAGTCGTTTGACGGACCGCGTGCCTTCCCGTTGACCCACACCTGGCCGTCGCGGCCCTCGATGCGATCGCCAGCGACGGCCACGACGCGCTTGACGAGGTCGGTGCAGTGCTTCTGCGGGTGGTCGAACACGACGATGTCGCCCGCGTGCGGCGCGTGCGCGACGTACGCGAGGCGGTTGACGAAGACGTGGTCGCCGACTGCGAGCGTCGGCGTCATCGATCCGGATGGGATGACGTAGGCCTGCGCGACGAACGCGCGGAACACCAGCACGACAGCCACGATCTTCCCGAGCACGACGGCTTCACGACGGACACGGCGCAGCTTCTCCATGCGTCCTGAACAGCTCCGCAGACGCCGCCATTCCCGGCAGAGGAGTGCGCGCCGGAAGCTCGAGGTCGATTCGACTGCCGACGGTCACGCTTGCAAGCGCCCGCCCGAAACGCGATGGTGCCCCCCGTCATGCCGCTCCGTCTCGACTTGCCGCCACGCGGCACGCTCTCGCCCAACAACCACGTCGACCCGCTCGCCTTCTATTACAAGCCGCTGATCGGCCGTGTCTTTCGCGCGCGCATCGATCTGGGGCTCGGCCTGTTGCAGGGACCGTACGACGCGCTCCTCGAGGTGGGTTACGGCTCGGGTCTCCTTCTCCCGACGCTGGCGAAGGTCGCAAAGGTGGTGGAGGGCCTCGACCTCGAGCCGCCGCCGCGCGGGATCGACGCGTTCCTCACCGAGCGCGGTGTCCGTGCGGAGCTCGTTCAGGGCGACGTGCGCGCCATCCCGCTACCCGACGCGCGCTTCGACTGCGTGGTCGCGTTCTCCATCTTCGAGCACCTCGGCGGCAGTGCGCTCGACGAAGG
>JAYTLP010000018.1:0-7438 GCA_043729375.1 Myxococcales bacterium | reverse complement strand
GCAACGAGTGCCTCGACGGAATTCGGGTCGATGGAGAGGACCTGCAGGAACGCCTCCTCCGCCTTGGCGACGTCCTGGAGCTGCTCCTCGAGAATGCGCGCGAGCCGCAGGTACACGACGCGCTGGATCTCGCGCTTCGTCTCCGCGGGATCAGCGGAGCTCTTTTGCTCGTCGATGATGGTCCGGCAGACCTGCGCAAGCTCGTCCCAGCCGTGTGTGGACGCGGCAAGGCGCTCGACCTCTTCACCGGCGAGCTCGGAGCGCGGCGACTCGCGCAGCGCCTGGGCCCACCACACGAACGCAGAGCCCTGGTCGACGAGGCGATGCTCGTGGACCTCGGCGATGCGCTGGATCATCTGCAGCCGATCATCGAGGTTCTCGATCTTGCCGAGCTGCACCTCGTTGATCTTGGTGAGCTTTTCCCACTGCTCGCCGGTCCGGTACAGCGGTTCGAGCACGGCCGCAATTTCGATCTGGCGCTGCCCCTCGGCGAAGAGCAGCTCGAGGGCCGTCACCGTCGGAGAATGCGCGGGATCGGAGTTGAGGATCTCGCGATAGACCTCGAGCGCCGAATCGATGTCGGAGAGGTTCTGCTCGAAGAGCTGCCCGAGCCGGAACTGCAGAGCGATGACCTCTTCGTCGGTGCCGCCGAGGCGGATCTCCCGGCGGAGGATCTCGGAGAGTTCCTTGTAGGACTCGGCCGCCTGATACAGGCGGTCGAGCGAGAGGATGGCCTCCTTGTTCTCCGCGTCGATGTCGAGAACGCGACGGAAGGTGGAGATGGCCTTGTCGGCCTGCCCCAGCTCCGACTCGTAGACGCGGGCGACGCGAAGCAGCATCTCGACCTGCCCGAGCGGCTCGGTGAGGCGCGTGAGCTCGACCTCGTACAGCTCGGCGAGCTCTGCCCAGCCACCCGTGCCGTCCGCAAGGCGCTCGAGGTGTCCGAGCGTGCCTTCGTGGGCGGAGTCGTCGTGCAGCGCGCGACCGTAGGCCTTGAACGCGGCCTTGCCGTCGTCGAGCGCACGCTCGTGATAGTCCGCGATGCGATGCAGGAGCTCGACGCGACGGACCGGGTCCTCCGCGTGGCGCACCATCACTTCGAGAATGTCGATGAGGCGCGTGTAGTCACCGGCGGCCTCGTAGATGGGCTCGATGACCTGTGCCGCGAGAACCGGCTCCTGCTCGCCGTGCGCGAGGCCATCGAGCGCCTTCAGCGTGGGCTCGTGGCTGCCGTCGATGGTGAGCAGGTCGCGGTAAGCCTCGACCGCGCGGCCGAGATCCTTCAGCTCCTTCTCCCAGAGCTGGCCGATCCGATACTTGAGCGAGACGCTCTCGCCCGTGGAGCCGGCGAGCTCGACCTCACGCTCGAGGATCTGGAGCAGGTCGTACCATCGACCGCCGGCCTGGTAGAGCCGGTCGAGCGCCTGGATGGAGGTGACATCCTCCGGGTCGAGATCGAGGATCGTCTGGTACGTCTCGATCGCGCGCGTGGAGTCCTTCAGCTCGCGGTCGTAGACCTGACCGAGGACGAAGAGCATCGCCTTCTTGTCCTCGGGATCACTCGCGAGCTCGGCCTTCTTCGAGTAGATGTCCTTGAGCGGCTCCCAGCGCTCGAGCCGGATGTACAAGCGCTCGAGGGCGTCGATGGCGTCGCGGTCGTTCTCGTCGACGTTGAGCACCTGGCGGTACACGTCGATCGACCGATCCGCATTCTCCAGGACCTCCTCGTAGATCTGCGCGGCGCGAAAGAGCTGCTCCTTCTTGTCGACAGGCGCTTCGACGATGTCGGCCTTGGCGAGGACGACGTCGACGAGCTTCGTGGACGCGTCGGTCCGCGTGTAGAGCGCGAGCAAGGCGTCGACGGCGGGCAGCTCGCGCGGCGAGACCTCGAGCACCTTGTGATACGCCGCCGCGGCTGCGTCGGTGTCCTCGAGCTGCTGCTCCTCGATCTGCGCCGTGCGCGTGAGCAGGAGAACCTGCAGCTCGACGTCACCCGTCGATTTGCCGACCTGCTCCTGCGCGCTCTGGTAGAGCGCCACGAGCTCCTTCCATCGACCGAGCTCGCGCGCGAGGCGCTCGAGCCGCGACCGGCTCTCCTCGAGCGACGGGTCTTCCTTGAGCGCGCGGTCATAGGTATTGAATGCCTGCTCGCTGTCACCCGCGACGTCGTAGATCTCGCCGATACGGTGCAGAAGCTCGATCTTGCGGACCGGGTCCATCGAGTGGCGTACGAGGATCTCGTAGGTGTCGACGAGCTTGCGCCAGTCGTCGCGGCCCTTGTAGATGGGTTCGAGGATCGTGGCGACCTGGAGCTCGTGCTCGGGCAGCTTCACCAGCCGCTCGAGCGCCTCGAGTGCGCGATCGTTGGACGGATCGAGGTCGAGCACCTGACGGTACGTGTCGACCGCCGCGGCGACCTCGCCGACCTCCTTCTCGCGGAGCGAGGCGAGGCGCACCAGCAGCTCGACCGTGTCGGGCTTGTCGTCCGTGAGCTGGAGCTGCCGCGTGAGGTTGTCCGCGAGCTCGTGCCAGCGCTTCTTGTCGAGGTAGAGGCGGTCGAGTGCCTTCAGCGCCTTGTGGTTGGCGCTGTCCTGCGACAGCACCTCCTTGTAGGTGCCGATGGACTCCTCGACGTTACCGAGCATCTCTTCCCAGATGAATGCCATCCGGAAGTAGATGGCCTCGCGGTCCGATGGCTCGCTCGAGAGCTCGACCTTCTTGCGGTAGACCTCGAGCAGCTCGGGCCACTTCTCGTTCTTGGTGTAGAGCTTCTCGAGCGCCTCTAGCGCGGCAGCGTCATCGGGGTCAATCTGCTGCGCCTTGCGGAAGTACTCGACGGCCTTCTCTGCGTTGTCGAGCTTGGTGTCGTAGCTGTCTGCGATCTTGAGCAGCAGCTCGCGCTGCAGCGACGGATCCGCGACGGGTCCGTCAGGCGGGAGCGCGCCCTCGTACAGCGCAACGAGCTGCGGGAAGGCCTCGTTGATCTCGGCGAGCCGCTCGAGCTCTGTGCGGGCCTGCTCGGTCGCTGCATCCTCCTTGAAGGCGCGGGCGTAGGCGTCGAACGCCTTCTCGCCGTCGCCGATGCGGGTGGACTGGAGCTCACCGATGCGGAGCAGCAGCGAGACGCGTTTCTCCGTCGACTTTTCGCGCGCGAGCTGGATCTCGTGGACCTCGATGAGGCGCGGCCACTCCTCGGTCTTCTCGTAAATGGGTTCGAGGATCGCGGCGACGTCGAGCTGGTGGTCGGCATCGGCGAGGCGACGCTCGAGCGCCTGACGCGCGGGCTGGTGGCCCGGGTCCGCCGAGAGAATCTCGGAGAACTGCGTGATGGCGCCTCGCGGATCGTCGAGGTGCTGCTCTTTCAACGAGCCGAGGCGGAACTTAAGCTCGGCGACCTGGCCGACCTCGTCCATGGGCACGAGTTCGAGCTCGCGCGGCAAAACCTCCGCGAGCTCCTTCCAGCGCGAGCCTGCCGCGTAAATGCGGTCGAGCGCCTGGTACGCGATGAGCTCCGCCCCGTGATCGTCGAGGATACCGCGATACGCAGCTACCGCCTTGTTGTCGTCCTTGATCTCGTTCTCGAAGATCGAGGCGACCTTGTAGCGAATCTCCTTCTGCTTGTCGGGATCCGCCTCGAGCTGGAGCTTTTTGCCGTAGATGTCGAGCAGCTCGCTATAGCGCTCGGTCTTGACGTAGAGCCGCTCGAGCGCAACGATCGCGTCGGCGTTGTTCTCGTCGAGCCGGAGGATCTCGGCGTTCGTCTTCAGCGCTTTGTCGGCCTCGGCGAGGTCGTGCTCGTAGATGCGTGCGACCACGGCCATGAGCGGGAGTGCACCCGTATTCGGATCCGCGCCACCGACTCGCGGAGAGTCCCCCGTGTAGGCAGCCTCGTATGCGGCCACGAGCGCTTCGTGGCCGCTGGTCTCGAGCGCGAGACGCTCGGTCTCCGTGCGCGCCCACGCCTCTTCGGGATCCTCCGCGAACGCCATCAAGTACCAGCCGAACGCGGCAGGCTTGTCCTTGATGGTGGTCTCGACGAGCTGCGCGAGCTTGTGGATCCGGTCCTTGCGCTCGCGCGCGTCCTTCGTGTGCTCGAGCTGGATCTCGAGGACCTGGGCGAGCTTCTTTCCGTCCTTGCCGCTCTCGTAGAGCGGGATGAGCGCCTCCGCCGCGATGAGGTTCTGCGGGTCGAGCGTGAGCACCTTCTCGTAAGCGCGCATGGCGCGGTCGGGCTTCTGCAGGTGGTCGCGGTACAGCTCGGCGATGCGCACGTGCAGCACGACCTTCGTCGCGTCGTCCTCGGTCTCGGCCTGCCGCTCGAGCACGCGGATATACTCGTCGTACTTGTTCTGCGCGGCGTAAAACTTTTCGAGCTCGTCGAACTTCTTCTGGCTGAGGTAGAGCTTCTTCAGCGCGTCCTGCGCGCGCTTGTTCTCGGGCTCCACGTCGAGGAGCGCCCGCCACGCCGTGGTGGCGCGGTCGTTGTCGACGACCTTGTCGGTGAACAGGATGCCGAGCTTCTGCAGCAGCGCGACCTGCTTGACCTTGTCGCCGCTCTGCGAGGCGGCCTGGCGCTCGACGACGTCGGCGAGCTTGTCCCACATCTTTTCGCGCTCGTAGAGCTTCTCGAGCTCGGCGAGGGCCTCGGCGTGGTCCGGGTCTGCGTCGGCGACCTTCTGCCACAGCTCGATGGAGACGGCGGGCTTCTTCAGCTTCTCGGACGCGAGCTTGGCGATCTCTACGAACTTCTGGCCACGCAGAGCCGGATCGCTGATCTGATCGATCTCGCGCTGGTACACCCCGATGAGCTTCTCCCAGTCGCGACGCTTCTCGTAGTTGGTCTTGAGGTACGCGATCGCCGAGGCGTTGCCGGAGTCGAGCTCGAGGACCTTCTCGTAGGCCTTGATGCTCTCGGCGACGTTGGAGAACTTCTCCTGGAACAGGCCGGCGATGCGAAGGTTGAGATCGACCTGCTCACCGACGTCGCTCGTGGCGGCGGCCTTCTTTTGCAGCGCGCCGATGAGGTCCGGCCAGCGCTTCATCTGCTCGTACTGCGCCGCGAGCGCGTCGAGCGCCTGCATGTTGCCGGGCTGGAGCGCGAGGACGGCGTTGTACGAGTTCAGCACCATCACGTCGAGCTTCAGCTTGTCGCGGTAGATGCCGATCATCTCGCCGAGGAGCGCGACCTTCTCGTCCGCCGTGGTGTCGGCGAGCTTCTCGACTTCCTCCTTGTGCAGCTCGATGAGCGCGTTCCAGCGCTCGGCGCCCTTGAGCACGCGTGCGTACTCGCGACGTGCCGCGCGGACCGTGGGGTTTGCCTGGACGAGCTTCTTCCACGCCTCGATCGCCTTGTCGGGACCGCCGGCCTCGGCCTGACGAGCGGCCTCCATCGAGGCATTCATTGCGTCGTCGAGAGACTCCGAACGCGTGGGTGCAGCAGGCGCCTGAGCCGCAGGCGCGGCAGGTGCTTCGGCTTGATCGTCGATTTTCGACTCCGGTGTTGCTTGAGACCTGGGTTCCGACGCGGCAGCAGCCGTCGGTGCCGAGGCAGCGGCGACGGGCGCAGCTGCGACGACCGATGCTGGGACGGGCGCAGATTTCTGGTCGGCCACGAGAGCAGGCACCGGGTCGACGTGCGAGCCGTTGGTGCCGTTGGCCGGCACCGCGCTGAGAAACTCTTTCAGCTCCTCGTTCTCGGGGTGGTGCTTCTGCACGCGATCGAAGTAGCCACGAGCGCGCGTGGTGTCCTTCACCTCGCGCCAGGAGATCACGCCTGCCTGTGCGGCGAGGATCGCGAGCTCGTCGTCACCGAGTGCCGACGCGTTGCTGCTCGCGAGGCCCATGTCGGCGATCTGCAGAAGGCGCATCCACTCGCCCTTCGGCCCGTCGATCTCGCGCAGGAAACCGAACGCCGCGAGGTGGCCCGGAAATACGGCACCGTCCCGCGCGCCGTCGCCGTAGTAGGACTGGAGCGCCTTTCGATAAAAGTGCGCCGCGCGCTCGAGGTCCTTCCAGCGGAGCGCCCACTCCGACGCGAACTGACGGTAGAGCTCGGCTTGATCCTTCTCGTCGGCGAGCGCGTACGCGCGCTTGTCCTGGAGCGCGACGATCTCGTCCCACGCCTGCGCCTGCCCGAGGGCACCTGACAGGATGAAGTTCGCCTGATCGTGCTGCGCGTCGTTCGCGACGACCTTGCGCAGCATGTCGAGGTAACCAGCGTCGGTCGGGACCTCTTGGTGGTAGATGCGAGCGATGCGGAGGTAGATGCGCGCAGCCAGCGCCGTCGGGCTCTTCTCGGCCTGCTTGAGGAGGCGATCGGCCTCCCCCATCCAGTCGTCCTTGTCGTAGTTGGCGGCGGCGAGCGCGTCGGCGATGTCGTGATCGTCGGGCCGTGCGGCGGCGGCCGCCTCGAGGTGCGGGGTGGCTTCCTTGCGCCGGTTGAGGTCGAGGAGCGCGATGCCGAGCTGCCCCTCGATCTCGGCCTTGCGTGCCGGGTCCTGCGCGACCTTGAGCTCGATGCCGAGCAAGGTGGCGACCATCTCGAGGTTGCCCATCTCGCGGTAGATGCGACGGGCCCGCTCGATCGCGCGCGCGTCGTGCGGCGAGAGCTTGAAGGAGGCCTGGTAGTGGACCATTGCGCGGTCCTTGCGAAGGAAGAGCTCCTCGCAGACCTCGCCCAGCTCGAACAGCTTCCGTGCACGAGCCTCTTTGGGCTCGATCTTCTCGACTTCGCGCTCGAGCTCTTCGATAAGGCCCGGCCAACTACGCGCGGTTCGCAGGCGTGACTTCAACTCCGTGCGAAGTTCCATACGGCCTATCCTCACAAACTCATTAGATAAAACGGCAGGGCGTTGTTATATCATGTGTTGCGTACATCGATCAATCGAGACCCACACGATGCGACCTTTGGCCGGGCTTCGCGCCGGGTCGACAATCGGCGACGGTGGCGGTCTTCATGTGCGGTTGCGCGCAGTGCTTGGGGCGCTGATGATGAAGGCGTCCGCGAATCGCGCCAGGAAGAATTTTCTACCAGCAGCGTTCGCGCGCGCGTTTCGGCGCCGCCGGAACCACGTCCGAGGTTGCTACGGTCGCGTGAGCCCGTCCGGCGCGATCCGGCGCTCGTCGAGGCGCTGCCCGAAGGAATAGCCCTCGGTGATGTCGAGGTTGCAGGTGGTGGCCCCGCACGGCGTGAGCGCAGATGCGGAACGACCGTCGGGACCGCAGATCGTGGACCTCACGCTCGAGCTGCACCGTCACATGCAGCGGCGCCCACAGCTAGACACTCGGTCGGGCGACAGCCCCGATGCTCGCATCGTCAAGCCGCGGCCGGGTCCGACCATCACCGGCGTGAAGAGAAGCGAAAACCCGAGCGGCCAAACGCCGAGTCGCGGCGGAGTCGCCGCGCCAGGGGGAAGGCCCCCAGCGGCTCTGCCGATAG
>JAYTLP010000017.1:0-5579 GCA_043729375.1 Myxococcales bacterium | reverse complement strand
GTTATAGCACGCGATTCACAACAGCTCGACGCCGACGCGGTCCGCGAGGAGCTGTCCTCGCGGTGTCAGCGAGACGTGCGTCGTGCCGACCTGCACGAGGCCCCCTTCGGCGAGGCGCTGCAGCACCACCCCCCGCTCGGATTCGAGCGGATCGTGCCCCCAGCGCGCCAGGTAGCGGGCCCGGTCGAGGCCCGCTACGAGCCGAAGCCCGAGCCAGAGCGCCTCGCGCTCGAGGGCGTCGGCCTCGAGCCGCTCCGTGGCCTCGATATGCGGGCGTGCGAGGTACGCATCCGTCGAGCGCACGTTCGTGGAGCGCTCACCCGCGCGGCCGTCGAGGCGCAGCGAGGCGGCGGATGCGCCGACCCCGAGGTACTCGTCCTGCGACCAGTACAGCGAGTTGTGCCGCGCGTGTCTGCCCGGCCGTGCCCAGCTGGAGATCTCGTGGTGGAAGTAGCCGGCCTGCGCGAGGCGCTCGCGCACGCGCTCGTACAGCTCCGCTTGCACGTCGTCGTCCGGCAGGACGAGCATACGATCGCGCACGAGCGCTGCGAATGCCGTGCGGGGCTCGACGGTGAGCTGGTACAGGGAAACGTGCTCCGTCTCGAGCGACAGCACGGCCTCGAGCTCGCGATCGAGCGCCGCGCGGCTGGCCTGCGGCAGCCCGAAGATGAGGTCGACCGAGACGTTGTCGTGTCCCGCAGCGCGAGCGAGGGTGACCGCCGTACGCGCTGCCGCAGCGTCGTGCGTGCGTCCGAGCACGGCGAGGCTGCGGTCGTCGAACGACTGCGCACCGATGGACAGCCGGTTCACACCGATGGCGCGCAGCGCCTCGAGGTGCGGCCCCGACGCTTCGCCCGGGTTCACCTCGACGGTGATCTCGGCGTCGTCGCGCAGCGCATACTTCGCGCGGATGGAATCGACGACCCTCGCCAGCGCCGTCGGCCGCCACAGGCCCGGCGTGCCGCCGCCGAAGTACACCGTGCTCGCAACGCGGCCCGGGAACTCGGCGGTCCGCGCTTCGAGCTCTGCCACGACGACGCTGGCGTAGCGGTCGTGCGGGATGATGCGCCGGACCGAGACCGCGAAGTCGCAGTACGGGCAGCGCTTCGTGCAGTAGGGGAAGTGGACGTAGATGCCGAACGCGCCTCCCGTCACGGCCCCCGCGGCTACTGCCCTTGCAGGATGAACGGGAACTCGGTGGTGTACGACGCATCCGACGCCGGGAAGCCCCAGCGCTTGACCGACTGCACGAAGCACTGACCGAGCTCGGATGACGCATACTGCGCCACGGGGATGCTCACGCTCTGCACGCGCCCCGACATTCCGACCGTCACCTGGATGGGCACGCGGCCGCTCCGTAGCGATGTGTCGTGCTTGAGCGCACGCTCGTAGCAGAGGCTCAGCATCCGCTTGTTCGAGTTGACGACCGCGATTATCGCTCCTTGCGAGACCTGCCCACCCTGCTGTTGCGGATGACCGGCGATGCCGGGAACCGCGTGAGGCGTGATCTCGTCACCCCCCTCGCGGTAGAGGTCGTTGCGCGCCTGCTGCGCACCGTTGTCGGCGGTCGGCTTGCCCGCGACGGGCGGCGTGGGTCCCTTGCCGATGGCAATGGGCTTCTTGCCGCCCACGTAGGGGTGCTTCGGATCCGGCGCAAGACCGCGGGCGATGTTCGGATCGTTCATCGTGATGGTCGAGTCGTCCACGTGACGTGATGGCTCGGTGACTATGATCGTCTCGGCGGCGGGCCGGTGCGTCAGCAGGTAGCCCACGACGCCGACGAGCCCGACCAGTAGAGGGATCGCGCCGAAGCTGATGTACTTGAAGAGCGGGTTCGCACTGACGGGTGCCCCCGCCGCGACGACGACCACGGGGGCCGAGCCGTTCGGATGCGGATCGAGCGCCGCCAGCGGCTCCGGTGAGAGCTTCGGCGCGCGAGCCGTGTGGCCGTTCATGAAGATCGGGCCCGCCGGCTTCTGGCCCATCGACGCAGCCGCGAGATACGCGAGGTTCACGAGCCCGGACGCCTCGTTGCTGATGTTCAGATCCGGGCTCGAGCGAGCGTCGTCGTCGTCTCTGTCGTCGGGCTCGAGCGCCGAGCCGTCGAGCGATGGAGGGTCGTTGCTGTTCGGGGCGTCGAACATCGACGCGATCTGTGCGCGGGACGCGGGCTCGAGACGCGACTCGGCAGGAATCGCCGGCGCCCGCGCCGCAACCGGGACCGCCGGGCGCGCACCTGCACTCACGGAGAGTGCAGCGCGCGGACCGCTCGGGTCCTTGGTGATCGCGGCGACGGGCATCGAGCCGGTGGGACGACGGACCGGCAGCGCGGGCAGCATCGGGCGCGCGGCTTCGGGCTTCGTCGTCAGCTCGGGAACCTCGTCGGCCGGCAGCCACACGCGGAAGCCCGGACGCCACGCGTGGACTTCCTTCTGCTCCTTGTTCGCGCGCAGCCGCTGCAGCGCGCGTGGAAGGGCAAACGGACCCTCTTGCTCGCCGTCGAAGGAGAGGAACCAGTCGTCCGCGGACGGCGGCGCCGGCACAAAGGTCGGCGGCGCCGGCACAAAGGTCGGCACCGTCGCCATCGGGCCCATCTCGCCGAGCAACGTGTGCTCGTCGGCCGGCGGCTCGGGCAGCGCCGCGGCATCGGTGGCGGCACCTGCGGCAGCCACGTCCTCACGCACCGTGATGATGAAGTCGCACTTCTTGCAGCGGATCTTGAGCACGCGTCCGCGGACCCGATCGTCGGCGATCGAGTACTTCGTGCCGCAGCGGTCGCACAGGAACTTCATCGCGCTACACCGGCTCCGTCGCGTCGGTTCCAGCCGCCTCGGGGCGCCCGTGCGTCGCCACGAGCGCTGCGAGATCGGCGTCCAGCAACGTGCCCGGCTTCACGTTCTTCATGGCTGCGAGCATGCGTGCCCTCAGGCCCGGGTGCTGGGCGTCGAGGCCCGTCAGCATGCGCTTCAGCACCTGACGCTGCTGCTCGGGGAGCCCGCACGTCGGGCACGAGCAACGCACCGTCGGGTACGCCTGCTCTGCGGAGTACGCGACGAGGTCGGACTCCTCGACGTACACCAGCGGGCGGATGACGGTGTGACGATGCTCGTCGGCGCTGTAACGCGCCGGCATGCCTCGGAGCTGCCCCGCGAAGAACAGATTGAGGAGCAGCGTCTCCGCGGCGTCGTCGAGGTGGTGTCCGAGCGCAATCTTCGTGGCCGACAGCTCGGTGGCGAGGCCGTACAGCACCCCGCGACGAAGCCGCGAGCACAGCGAGCACGGCGTCGCACCGGTCTCGGATGGCCTCAGCACGCGCTCGACGATGCCTGCGATCTCGTGCGCGGCGACCATACGGTGCTCGACGCCGCGCGACACGAGGTGATCGCGGATCACGTCCGTGCGGTAGCCGGGCCAGCCCTGATCGACGTTCACCGCGACGAGCTCGAAGCGCACCGGGGCACGGCGCTGCATGAGCTGCAGGAGGTCGAGCAGCGCGTACGAGTCCTTGCCGCCAGACACGCACACCATGATGCGGTCCCCGTCGGAGATGAGGTCGTGCTCGGCCACTGCCCGGCCCACACGCTGGGTCAGCTTCTTCTCGAGGACCGACGCCCTGGCTCTTGGCGCACGCGCAGGTCGACCCGCCGCAAGCGCATCTGCTGGCTCCCCGGCGAAGCGGGGTGCGAGCGCGTCCGGGTGCACGCGGAGAGCGAGCGAGCGACGCGGACCTGAGGTGGAAACGACCGACATGAGCAGCCCCGCACTATAGCGAATTTCGGAGCAACGCTACGCGCCAAGGAGCGGGCGAACGTACTGTCCAAAGTCGCCCTCGTCGGGCAGGTTCAGGTCGACGACCAGGCGCGCGGGCGCCTCGTCCGGCGGGTCCGACCCCTCCAAACCCGGGGCTCCGCTGGAGCCAGGGGGCGGCGCAGCGTGCAACGCTATGGCCGCGCCGTGGCGCTGCCATGCGGGCACCGAGCCGAATTCGAGGCCGTTTTGACGGAGCAGCTCGACCTTGTCGTCGAGCCCGAGGCCGGAGAGGATTCGATCGGCAGCGCTGGCCTCGGTGCCGGCCTGGCCGAGCACGAACTGGCAGTAGCGGTCGACAGCGCGGGTTTGTGCCTCGGCGTGCCTCCAGCGGAAATACTCGACCGCCAGATCCAGGTCCTCGAGCTGGTAGAGCCGCGTCTCGAACGTGGCCACCATGCCCAGCACCAGGCTCAGCTTTCCCGACGCCTCGCCCGCGATGCGCGACAGGAGCCGGCGCGCATCCCCACCGCCCGCCATTGCAAAGAGCGACAGCTCGGTTTGCTCGGCGAAGCCAAAGGACGCGCCGAGCACGGACAGGAGGTACGACAGGGTCTTGACCATGCCCTTGCCGAAACTCGGATCGAAGGGCTTCGTGTACCCTGCACCGTCGAGCAACAGATCGAAGCGGCGGCCGGAGAGGCGGGCTACCAGCGGCCGTCCCGCGACGAGCTCTCGTCCGGGGAAGACCTCGAATGGTGCCAGGTCGTCCGGTAGTGTGGGCGAGTGCATGGGCCGCCACTCTAGCCGACATCCGCTTCCTTCCGGAAGGGCTTACGCGCGGATCAGCAGGTACAGCGCGACCGCAACGCCGATGGCCAGCAGCGCAAAGAGCAGATCCGACCTGCGAACCGGCGGGGGCTCATGGTGAGTCGCACCGACTGGAGCCGACGCGGTCACCGCGACACGTACCTCCGACGCCTCGGCAGGCGCCGGCTCGGGTGCGGGCTCGGGCGCGAGCGGTCCTGGCTCGGGATCGTCGGCGTCGACAACGAGCTCGCTCAGGCCCGGGACGGCCGATTCGAGCGAGAGCTCGTCGTCGGTCTCGTCCTTTTCGAAGCCACCCTCGAAGCCGACGCCGAGCGCTTCCGCTCTGGGCGCCGCGACGCGCTGGGACAGCGGGACGAAGATCTCGCGCAAGTACTCCGCGAGCTCTCGCTTGCCGGCCGGGTGACCGTCCCGCTCGATGTAGGCGAGCAGGTCGTTGCGGAGCTCGCGCGCAGAGGCGTAGCGCTTCTCGCGATCGACCTCGAGCGCCTTGAGGATGATGTGCTCGAGCGACTCGGGGAGCTCGGAGCGCACGTCCCTGGGCCGCGGTACGACCCCGCCCAGGATGCGGGCTTTGACGTCCTCGGCACGGCCGCGAAAGAGGCGCCGCCCGACGGTGAGCTCGTACAGGATGATGCCGAGCGCGAACAGATCGGCACGCGCATCGAGCGGCTCGCCGAGGATCTGCTCGGGCGCCATGTAGTTGTACTTGCCGGCGACCGAGTGGTCCTCCGCGCGAAGCTGGATGGCTGCGCGCGCGATCCCGAAGTCGACGATCTTGGCCGTGCCCCCGAACGAGACCACCACGTTGCCCGGCGAGATGTCGCAGTGCACGACGTCGAGCGGCAGGCCATCCTCGTCGCGCTTCTCGTGCGCGTACACGAGCCCCGTTGCCACCTGCGCGAGGATCGCGGCGGCCAGGTGCATGGGCAAAAAGCGACCGGCCTCGATGCCGCGGCGCGCGATGGCGAGGAGATCTCGTCCGACGATCAACTCCATCGCGA
>JAYTLP010000016.1:0-8976 GCA_043729375.1 Myxococcales bacterium | reverse complement strand
GCCGAACACGTCGGTGAGCGCCTCCCACACGCCCTTGCTGCCGTCGATGACGAAGAGCATCCGCCCTTCGAGATGAAGCCCGCTGCTCGACGAGGTCGTCGAGCAGCGCAATCCCGAGCGCCGCGTTCTCCGTCGAGCCCTGCCACAATCCGAGCGGCACCTTGGTCTCGACCGCTGTCAGCTTGGGCGAGGTCGGCACCGTCGCCCCGCCGAGCTCGATGCCATCGATGAACATTGCGACGAGCTCGAGGTCCTCGAGCCGCTGCGCGAGGAAGTCTTGCAGCCGCGCACGCGTCCTCGCGATCAGCGCCCGGCTCGTCGCGCTCTTCAAGATCCCACGCGTGATCACGTCCGCCGGCAATACCTCGAGGCTGTCGGCGGGGCGCCTCGTCGACACGCCGAGGGCGGTCTGCTGCACGACCCGCGCCGGCAGCGGATCTGCCGCGCTGATCATCTTCCGCATCGGCAGCGCGACCTCGCCGTCTCGGCGGCCTCGCACGCGGGAACGCACCACTTGACCTCGTCGCCCACCGGACGTCGGCTCGCCCGGCGCCGAGCCCCGGTGGTTGCATAGGCGACCGAGATCGCGCCGCCCCTTCGTGCAGACCCCCCTCGCCGACGAGTTCGTCGCGAGCGTCATCGCAGACAACGACCTGGCCTGCGAAGGAGCGGAAGCCGTGAACGACGACATGAAGACGAAGGGCACGGCGTCGATCCTGGTGCCCGACGTCGAGCCGCACGACGACCCGTACCTGTGCGGCCACTACGTCGTCATCCTCGCGGTGCTCGGGGTGCGTTTCGCGTCTAGGAATATGGCCACGCCTTCAACGTGAGCGCCGTCGACAGCATGCGGTGTCCGTCACACGTTGACTACTTCCGGGCAACGACGTAGCAGAGTCGATGGTCGAGCGCGGCCAAATCGAGAAGATCACCGGGATGGTTCGCCCGCGAGGTTCATTTGGCCGATCAGAGCACCGCATCCGAGAACAGGTCCGCACCATCGCAGACGAGTACTGACTCTCGACACAGCTACCTCGCGCTTGCCAGTGCCATCGAGCAGGGTTTCTGCACGATTGATGTCGACTTTGCTTCCGACGATCGCCCCGCCGACTACCGCCTCGTCGAGGTGAACCCGTCTTTTGCGCGACACACCGGCATCGAGCACGGCGCGGGCCGTTCGATGCGGGAGATTTCACCGGACCATGACGAGCATTGGTTGAAATTCTTCGGACGCGTCTCGCTCACGGGAGAGCCGGCCCGCTTCGAGCGGCAATCGACTTCGCTCGGGCGCTGGTGCTCCGTCCACGCGTTCCGGATCGAGGGCCGGCCTCGCGGGCAGATCGGCGTCCTGTTCGACGACATCACGGAGAGCAAGCGGCGCGAGGACTGTCACGCGCTTCTGCTGAAGCTCAGCGACACGCTGCGACCGCTTGCCGACCCGGAGAAGATCCAGGCGTCCGCCGTCAATCTGCTAGGCAAACATCTGCGCGTCAACCAAGCACAATATGGCGAAGTGCAGGGCGCATCCATCTGCATTTCTCGGCCCTATGCCGACGGATTGCCGCCGATAACCGGGAGCTTTCACGCGGATGATTTCGGCAAGCGTTCGATGGACGGCTACCGTGCCGGGAAATTGCAGTTCTCCGTCAACACCGCGACCGACCCGGTTTTCAGCGCAGAAGAGCGCCGGACGCTGCAAGGCCAGCACATCGGCGCCTACCTCGCTGTGCCCCTCGTCAAAGAGGGCGAATGGGTGGGGACGCTGGGGGTTCAGAGCATCGAGCCGCGCGAGTGGACCTCATCGGAGATCGAACTGGTCCAGGAAGTCGCCGAACGCACCTGGGCCGCGGTCCAGCATGCCCGCGCCGAGCAGGCGCTCAGGAAGTCCGAGGAAAAGTACCGTACGCTCTTCGACTCGATTGACGAGGGCTTCACGACGCTGGAGGTCGTCTTCGACGAGAAGGGCAGAGCCGTCGACGCCATCCATCTCGAGATGAATTCCGCTTACGGACGGCACAGCGGGGTGTCGTTCGAAGTCCTGGGCAAGCGAATGCGCGAGATCCTTCCCACGCTCGAAGACCGCATCTTCGAGCGTTACGGGCGAGTGGCGCTCACGGGCGAGCCGGTGCGGTTCGAACAGCACGTGGCCTTGTGGGACTTCTGGTTCGACGCATACGCCACGCGAGTCGGCGGCGAGGGCAGTCACATCGTCGCCGTCATCTTCAACAACATCACGGAGCGCAAGCGCCGCGAGCACCACACCGCCTTCCTGGACAAGCTGTCCAAGGCGTTGACCTTGCTCGAAAATCCCGAGGAGATCGTCCATGCCACCGGCGAGGCTCTCCGCACCCACCTCGATGTCAGCCTGGTCCATCTCGTGGAGGTGGAGCTCGACCACGGGGACGAGCCGATCGAAGCGCGCTTCACCGTGCTTGCTGCCTGGGAGCGGGAGAAGCTCGTGACCGCGAGCGGCCCACACCGGGCGAGCGACTACCTGAGTGAGGAGTTCCTGCGCTCCGCCCGCGCGGGCGAGACCGTCGTCATTCGCGACACGGACACCGATCCTCGAGTGGACACGGAGGCGTACCGCGCCATCGGCGTGGGCGCGCTCGTCGCGGTTCCAATTCTGAAGGACGACGCGTGGCCGGGGCTCATCGCCTTCGGCACCCCGGGCGTGCGCGACTGGCGGCCCGACGAGGTCACCCTCATCGTGGAAGTGGCCCACCGCGTCTTCCCCCGCTTCGAGCGCGTTCGCGCCGACGAAGCTTTGCGCGCCAGCCAGGTCAAGCTGACCGAAGCTGACCGGCGGAAAGACGAATTCCTCGCCATGCTGTCGCACGAGCTCAGGAACCCGCTTGCCCCGATTCGCCTGGGCCTGGATTTGATTCGCCTCGCCGGTGATACGCCCGGTTCGGTCGAGCGGGTCCGAGCGATGATGGAACGGCAGATCGGGCACCTGGTCCGCCTGGTCGATGACCTGCTCGACGTCTCGCGGATCACCCTGGGCAAGCTCCGACTGCAACCCGAGCCCACACCGCTCGACATGCTGGTGAACAGCGCGATCGAGGTCAACCGTGCCGCGATCGCGGCAAAACAGATCGAATTGAGCGTCGATCTCCCGACGGTGCTGTGCGTGCTTGATGCCGACCCGACGCGCTTCATCCAGGTGATCTCCAACCTGCTTCACAACGCGACGAAGTTCACCGAGCCTGGCGGATCCATTCGCGTCTCCGCGCACGTCGGTGGCTCCGATGGAGGCAAGCTCATGGAGTTGAGCCTCTCGGTCATCGACTCGGGTATCGGCATCTCCGCGGAGCTTCTGCCACACGTCTTCGAACTGTTCTTGCAGGGGGAGCGCGCATCGTCGCTGTCTGGCCTCGGGATCGGGTTGGCCCTGGCTCGCCGGCTCGTGGAGATGCACGGCGGGCAGATCGACGCGCGGAGCAACGGCCCGGGGACAGGGAGCGAGTTCGTCATCCGGGTGCCGCTCTCCTCCACGCACGTACAGCCACTTGGCGCCGAACAGACCACCGTCCGAGCCCTCGCGCGGCGCGTGGTGGTCATCGACGATAACCACGATGCCGCGAACGCTACGGCGATGCTGGTCGAAGAGCTCGGCGGCGAATGCAGGGTCGCGTACGACGGAACATCAGGCGTCCGCGAGGTCCTGGCGTACCGGCCGGAGATCGTGTTGCTCGATATCGGCATGCCCGGTCTCGACGGGTACGAGACCTGTTCTCGGATCCGTCGCGAGCTCGGACGCGGTGTGATTGTCGTCGCGCTCACCGGGTTCGGGCAGGAGCAGGACCGGGACAAGGTATTTCGTTCCGGCTTCGATGCGCACCTGACCAAGCCGGCCGATCCGAAGGAACTGGCCAGACTCCTCGGCGAACTGTCTGTCGACCCCCAGGTGAACGCGCCAGGCAGGGGCTCCTCCGACCCGCTGTAGCGCAAGTCGACGTCGACGTCGACCATCCGATTCGAGGCACTTCGCTCGCTCGCTCCCGCAGAACCTTGGCGCAGCGATCATGCGATCACTACGCCCGTCTCGCGGTTCGAGTCCGCCACGGAAGCTGAAGGCAACAGCTCGCTCGGCCTGCTCGACAGCTGCGGCATTCAGGGCGAGCTTCGCGCGGCACCTCGGGCAACACCCCCCGGTGTCGGCATGGTTGCCGCCCCGGAGAAACGGGGCACGTCAATCAGCATCGATGTCATCGCTCGGATGGACGGCAGATATCCTCGCGCCCCGACAGCGCGGTCGTCGGACAGAGGAGATGGCAGCGCGTGAGCTCCGCCCGCGAGCACGATTCGCTCACCTCGTGGCTAGAGTGGGGTCGCTCCGGCATCCTCCGGCGCTGGATAACGCAGCGTACCGTCGACCATGAGGCACGCACCGGGCGTGAGCGTCGCCGGGACGACTTGGCCAAGTCCCATGATGTGCTCGACGCGCCTCCCGTCGGCCAGCAGGTAGTCGGTGATGATCCGGCGATGACAGCGCCACCACAGCGCTTCGGCGCACATGATCGCGCACCGATCCTCGCGCGCGAGCGCGAGCAGCGCATCGAGACCGGCGCGGAATTCGTCGGAGCTCGCATAGTCGGCGTAGCTTCGGAAGGCCACGACCCGCCAGTACATGTTGAGCGAGGGTGGCGCGCCCTTGCGATGATGCCGTCGACCGCCGAGCGTGCGCAGATGCCGGTAGCCGATGCGCTCGACGGCGAGGGATTCCGGTAGCGTGTCCCCGTTGAACTGCGGCGTTGTCCGCGAGCGCGGGAACGAGCGCACATCCACGAGCATCGTGACGTCAGCCTGTCGCAGCAGCGCGACGAATTCGGCGAGGGTCCGCGTGGAGTGGCCGATGGTGAAGAAGGTATCGCTCGCTTCGCGACTCACTTCCCGGGCTTCCTTTGCGTCGATCTCGTGTGCATCGTCCTCCTCGCGCCGTCGATGCTCGTCGACGACCCCGGCCTCCGCGCGGAGCTCCTGGTCCCCTCCTCGTAGGCGCGCTCGCAGGCGCGCGCCGACTCGCGAAAGTCGACGATGGGCCGCGGGTAGTCGGTGCCCAGCCGGATGCCGAGGCGCTCGAGCTCGCCCGCTGCGATCTGGTCGGGCCGGTAGATGCGGTCCTGCGGAATGGGTGCGAGCTCCGGCAGCCAGTGACGGGCGAAGTCGCCGCGCGGGTCGTAGTTCGCGGCCTGCTTGTCGAGGTTGAAGAAGCGAAAGCCGCGCGCGTCGTTCCCGACGCCGGCCGCGTACGCCCAGTTCCCCCAGTTGCTCGTGACGTCGTAGTCGACGAGCCGCGACTCGAACCACGCGGCGCCGAGGCGCCAGTCGATGCCGAGGTTCTTCGTCAAAAAGCTCGCCACGTTCTGCCGCGCGCGGTTGCTCGTGTAGCCGGTCGCGTCGAGCTCGCGCATGGCGGCGTCGACGAGCGGATAGCCGGTCTGCCCCGTGCGCCACTGGTCGAGCGCGCGCTCGTCGTGACGCCAGGCGATCGTCGCGCCGATGAGGCCCCCCGCGTGAAAGATCCGGTCGCCGTGCTTTCGCACCACGAAACGGAAGTAGTCGCGCCAGAGCAGCTCGAAGATCATCCAGTACGTGGAGGCATTGGCCACGCGCTCGCTCTCGTAGCGGCGCACCGCGGCGTGCACCGCGCGCGGCGAGAGGCAGCCGAGCGCCAGCCACGGCGAGAGCTTGCTCGAATCGTCCGCGCGGAGCATGCCATTGCGCGTCTCCTTGTAGGTCTTCAGCTCATCGGCGCCGAACGCCCACGCCTCGAGCCGCGCGAGCCCCGCGCGCTCACCGCCGGCAAAGCGGATCCGTTGTCGGGGATCGCTGGCGGGCGCCGCGAGGCCGAGCGAGCCCAGAGTCGGGGCGTCGCCGCTCGCGAGTCCCGCGGGCAGCGGGGGTACGCACGACGGTGTCGGAAAGCACGCTCGCACCGGAACCGGGCTACGGCCCTCCACGCCTGTGCGGAACCGCGTGAATAGCTCAGGTAGCTCGTCCGGGCGGAAGGGAAGGTCGTCGGGGTGAAGGAGCGTGTGTCCCCACGATCCGACGAGCGAGGCACCTAGCGGCAGGAGCGCACGCTCCACTGCCTGCGCGACGACACGCTCCTCGCTCGCCGGCTCGTCGTGATAGCGCACCTGGCGCGCGCCAGTCTCGACGACGAGCGCGGCAAGGACGTCCTCGGGTCGCCCGGTCCGGATGAGCAGGTCCCCGCCGCGATCACGGAGACCTTCGCGCAGGTCGGCGAGAGCCTCGAGCAGAAAGCGAGCCCGGTGATTGCCCGTCTTCGGAAAGCCACCCACGTGCGTCTCGCCGAAGTCTCGAGGGTCGACGACGTAGACCGGGATGAATGGCCCGCCATCCTGCATCGCGAGCGCGAGCGGCTCGTGGTCATGGAGGCGGAGGTCGTTTCGGAACCAGACGATCGTCGGCGCGGGCAACATGTCCTGACCCATAGTGCCTGGATCGCGGATGGTTCGATGGCAGAACTCGAATCGAGCCTCCTGGCTGCTACGGCTGCGCTCTGCTACCTGCCGCCGCGACCGATGAGGAGCTTCAGCAGCGGGTTGGGAAACCGCCGCGCGAGCGTGATGGCGAAGAATGTCTCCTTGAGCTGCGGTAGTGGCGCGAGCTCCACCAGCTCCCGCGCTTCGAGCTCGTCTCGCACCACGATGGAAGGGACCACCGCCAGCCCGATGCGCTCGCGCGCGAGCAGGCGCAGCATCGCCATATCGTCGACCTCGGCCGCGATTCGTGGCCGGATCCCGAGGCGGTTCACGAGCGCGTCGAAGCCCGCCCGGATGCTCGTCTCGGCGGCAGGAAGCACGAGCGGCTCGCTGCTGAGGAGCTCCTCGAGGCTTCGCTTCCGTCGCTGCTTCGTCGGCGGTCCCACCAGGCTGACGGGCTGCTCGGCTATCGCGTGCGCAACCCAGGGCGTGGCCGCGTCGCGCGGCGGCGCCGTGTTCGCGAGCAGAACGTCGATGAGGTGCGCCTCGAGGGCCCGAAGCATCTCGGCGAAAGCGCCAGAACGAATGACAATCTCCACGTCGCCCTGCGCGAAGAGCGGCCTCAGGAACGCGAGCTGGAAGTTCCTCGACAGCGTCGCCAGCGAGCCCACTCGCAGCACGCGGCGCTCGGTGCCGCTCCCCTCGAGCGCGTTCTCGAGCTCTTTTCCTCGTGCGAAGATCGCGTCGGCGTGGTCGAGCGCGATGCGCCCGGCCTCGGTGAGCAGCAGCTGCCTTCCCCGCCGTTCGAAGAGGGCGTGACCGAGCTCGGCCTCGAGCTTCTGGATCTGCATCGAGACCGCTGACTGCGAGACGTGAAGGTGCTGGGCAGCGCGCGTCAGGTTCTTCTCGTGAGCTACGGCCCAGAAGTAGTGCAGATGGTGGAAGTTGAACATCGTAAAATGATGTTTAAAAGTGAACACAACGTCAATTTCAATCTATTGGACGGAACAATGGTGCCGCTCGTAGATGTAGACCCATGAATCCTTCTCTAGCGCTGTTGCCCCTGGCAGCGCCGCTGATCCTGCTGGTGGCCGCAGTCGTCGCACGCCGCGACGGCAGCGCTCGCCACCGCATCGCACTCCGCGCCACCACCGTGGCAACGATGCTGGCACTCGTCATCGCCGGGCTGACAGCCGGCCTCGCGGCCCTGGAGACGCCGATCGTGAGTCCGCTCCTCGGGCTCGGGGGCGCCGGCTTCTCGGTCAGGATCGACGGGCTGAGCGCCGTGATGTTCGCCCTGGTCGCGATTCTCGGAGCGGTGGTCGTCCAGTTCAGCCGCAACCACCTCGATGGCGACCCTCGGCAGGGCACCTTCCTCGGTGACCTCGTGCTGACGGTGGCCTGCGTGATGGTCCTGGTCCTCTCCGGGAACCTCGTGCAGCTCCTCGTCGGCTGGGTCGCGACGAGCACGGCGCTGCACCGCCTGCTCCTGTTCTACCGGGACCGTCCCGGGGCGGTGGTCGCGGCGCGCAAGAAGTTCATCGTGGCCCGCCTCGGAGACGTCTCACTCGCCATCGCGACGGGGCTGCTCGTACATCAGTTCGGCTCCGGCGACCTCGGGACCGTCCTGGCCGGGGCAACGAACCTGGCCAGCGCCCACCAGGTGCCGCTCGGCGTGCACGTTGCTGCCGCGCTGATCGGTCTCACTGCGATCCTCAAGGCTGCGCAGTTCCCTGCCCACGGCTGGCTCATCGAGATGCAGGAGACGCCCACGCCGGTGTCGGCACTGCTCCACGCGGGCATCCTCAATGGCGGCACCTTCCTCGTCGTGCGCCTCGCGGCAGTCGTGCAGCTCTCGACGCCCGTGCTCGGTGGGCTGATCCTCGTCGGCGGCTTCACTGCGCTCTTCGCGTCCGTGGTGATGGTGACCGACAGCCGCATCAAGGCCACGCTCGCCTGGTCGAGCGCCGCGCACATGGGCTTCATGTTGCTGCTCTGCGGAATCGGCGCCTACACCGTCGCGATCGCCCACCTCGTGGCCCACTCGTTTTACAAGGCACATGCATTTCTCTCGTCGGGAAGTGCCGTGGATGCGGCGCTCGCGTCCCGGCTCCCGGACAGGAACGACAAGACGTCGCTCGCGCGCATTTTATTTTCCTGCGTCGTCACCGTGGTCATCGTCTGGGGCTCGGCGAAGCTGAGCGGCTTCTCGGTACTCTCGAGCCCCACCAGCGCGGGGCTCGCGCTCATCATGGTGGTGGCGCTCTCCCACTTGATGGCGCGCGGGGGCGGCGGAGAGGCGAGCGCGCGGGTCGTCGGACAGACAACCCTCGCCGTTGCGGCGACGGCGCTCTCCTTTTACGTTCTCGAGCACATCGGTGGGCGCATGTTCGAGGCTGCCGTTCCCGAGGCGAGCGCGCGTGGTCCCGTGCTGCTGGGCCTCATCGCTTCGGTGATTGTTGTCTTCGCACTGGTCACGCTGCTGCAGCTCCTGCTCCCGACGGTGCTGGGGTCTGCGAGG
>JAYTLP010000015.1:0-5446 GCA_043729375.1 Myxococcales bacterium | reverse complement strand
TCTTCGTCTCGCACGATCGCTGGTTCGTGTCGTCCCTTGCGACGCGAATCCTCGAGCTCACGGAGACGGGACCACGCGACTTCCCCGGCACCTACGCGGAGTACCTCGCGCGCCTCGGCGACGATCACCTCGACGCCGACGTCGTGTTGCAGAAGGCGAAGGCGGAGCCCAGCGTCCCGTCGGCGAATCCCGCTGCGAGCGGCTCGTGAGAGGATCAGAAGAAGCGCCGCAACCGGCTCGACGCGCTGCCTGCTCGACGCGACAAGGTGCTCGCAACGATCGAGGAGGTGGAGCAGCGTCGGAAGGCCATCACCGACGGCTATGCCGCGCCGGGCTTCTTCGAGCGAACCACGGCGAGCGAGGTCGAGAAGCTCGCTCGGCAGGACGAGCAGCTCGGCGCGCAGATCGACGCTCTCGTCGCGGAGTGGGAGGCGATCGAGACGGAGCTCGCCGAGAACGCCGAGTGAGCTACGACCCATCGAGCCGCGCGCGGCTGTCGAAGCGCGACCTCGAGCGCTTCCCGGAGCAGACGCTGTTCCATGCCATCGCGCGGACGCTGTGCGAGGCCGAGTGCCTGCCGCGCAAGGAGCTGTTCGAGTCGTGGGAGGTCGCGCGGCGGGTCCGTCGGCGGATGCGAGGCGGCCGCGTGGTCGACCTCGCGTGCGGCCACGGCCTCGTGGCGCACATAATGCTGCTCCTCGACGACACGGCGCCGTCCGCGCTCGCAGTCGACAAGCGCCTGCCCGTGAGCGCACACAAGGTAAACGCGGCCCTCACCGCGCGCTGGCCCCGCCTCGAGGGACGCGTCGTGCTCGAGGAGAAGCGTATCGAAACCGTCGAGCTGCGCCTCGGAGATCACGTCGTGTCCTGCCACTCGTGCGGCAAGCTCACCGATCGGATCCTCGACCTTGCCATCCTCGCACGGGTCCCTGTGGCCGTGCTCCCGTGCTGCCAGGCAAAGGCGGTCAGCGACCTCGGTGGTCTCGAGGGCTGGATGGACGCCGCGCTCGCCTGCGACGTGACGCGCGCGGCGCGCCTCCGCGCCCACGGCCATCACGTGCACACGGCGAAGATTCCCATCGAGATGACCGAGAAGCACCGCCTTCTCATCGGCGAGCTGCCGAAGGGCGACGCTGGCTCAGCGTAGACGTGAGGGTCGCGGCGAGCCTAGAACACCGAACGGTTTGAATCGATCGTAGTCACGCGGCTATCGCGACAGCGAAGGCCGCTGCTTCGTGGCGCTGAATCGCTTCCAGATTGGTGATGGCGCTGGCCCGTCGGAGATCGAGAAGATGCTTGCGAGACCCGAGATAGCGAGCGCGGCGACCCTGGCGACGGGAGACGTGTGCGAGGCTGTGCTCGACGGGTATGCGTTCGCGCAGCAGGGCGCGCCCAGTCGAGCGCTGCTGGAGCTTCCGGAGGCGATGCTGAAGAAACTCGTTGTCAGCGTCGACGAGGTGCGCGTTGATGGACCCGCGGTCGATGTAGAGGTCGTCGATCTCGCTGCCAGCGTGTGCAAGGTCGGTGGCGAGGTCAGGCGCCGCGTCCTCCTCGGGGCGATTGGCGGGAGTGATCGCACACGCCAGGACCAGCGCGGTGTCGAGATCGGTTGCGATATGGCGCTTGTAGCCGTTGAAGCGTTTCGACTTTGATTTGCGGCCGTGCCGCATCTCCTTGTCCTCGATGGAGACTCGTCGATCCGGGACGACTCCAACGATAATGCGCGGTCCGCCCTTGCCGCTGGGATCGGGCTCGACGTCGTGATGGATCAACTGGCGCAGTGTGTCGACGTGCTCCTTGAGCGGCGGCTTCTTCATCTCTTCAGAGAGACGAGGTGCAGTCCACAGATCGAGCCGCGCGGGTTGCTCGATGAGGATTGGGAGCTCGGAGGCTTTCTCTTCCGCGTCGCTCCAGGGCAGGTCGAGGGCCTTCTTGACGCTTGATTCGAGCAGCAGAGGAACGCCGGCCTCACGGCAGACGCGCTCCTCGCTCCAGTCGAGCAGCGTTGCGGCGCACGCGACGATCTTGCGACCGGCATGTGCGAGCAGATTGATGGTGTCCTCGACGCGGCCGGCGCCTTCGAGGGGGCTTGAGTCGATCGCTACACGCAGCGTCGTGGGTAACTTTCTCGGGTCGAACGCCTTGGTTTCGCGCGCAAGCTCGACGTAACCGTCCGGCGCGAGACGCCTTGCGAGCTCAGCTCTCGACGGTCGAGGTCACCGGCGCGGTTCATCGGTGCGGCAGCAGGTCGTCGATCTGGGACGCGCGATGCTCATCGACGCGGATGAGCACGTCCTTGAGATACGCGATCGGATCGACGTCGTTGGCGTCGCAGGTGGAGACGAGCGAGTAGAGACCGGCGAGGTTCTCGCCGTGCTCGGGATCGCCGACGAAGAGGAAGTTCTTGCGGCCGAGCGCGACGACTCGGAGTGCTCGCTCGGAAGCGTTGTTGTCGAGCGGGATCTTCACGTCGTCGATGAAGGGCGTGAGGGTGTCCCACTGATCGAGCGCGTACGAGAGTGCGGTGCCAATGGGGCTCTTCGGCGGGTGGCGCGAGTGCTGCTCGTCGAGGAAGGCGCGGAAGCGGTCCATCGCCGCGCGAGCGGCGGACTGCCTGAGCGCGAAGAGCCTGAGACATCTAGCGGACATCATTACAAAGAGAGTGCTCGGTCCCGGAATCGAACCAGGGACACGCGGATTTTCAATCCGCGCGTTCGTCGACGGAAACATACGGTTCGCCAGGTGAATCCTCAAAGGCGCGCGGACGGCGGGCGATAAGCGGGCCATGGTTTCGACGACCAAGCCGGCGGCGCGGTTGATCGGCCGGCGGCAGTGCGAGATTCGATCGCGACGTCGATGCTGAAAGCCAAGGTCCATGGCGGACGTCTCATTCTCGACGAGCCGGTCGACATGACGGAAGGCAGCGAGGTCGAGCTGGTGGTCGTCAACTACGGTGACGACCTGGATGATGAGGATCGCGCTCGACTCCAAGAGGCGCTGCGTGTTGCGGAGCGGGCGCTGGATGCCGGCCTGACGGTCGACGCCGACAAAGTCATCCGGCAGATGCGAGCGTCCCGCGTCCATTGAGTGAGCGCACGGTGGGCTTCGCGGGCGCAGGCCCTGGCCAATCGGATCGACGCCTGGCGGTGCTCGAACCGCCCCTCCGCGCGGGGCTGTTCGACCTGGGGCCGGGGCACGCAGGCCCCAGGGGGCACACTTCGCCCACCTGAGTATTCATCTGCTTACGCGCGAACGCGCGGGCATGCTGGTTGCAACAATTGTGGGCATGCGACTTCTGACGACGCTCACCTTCTCGCTCGGTCTGCTGATCGGCTTCCAGTCGCCTGCTCGCGCCTGTGATTCTCCGCTCGAAGATTGCCGCGGCAGCGGCTCTGGCGGCTCCTCGCCACCCGGCATGCCCAAGATGGGATGCTCCATGGCGGCCAGCCCGACCGACGCCAGTTATCTGCTTGTCGGAGCATCGATGTTGCTGATCCGACGACGCCGCAGGGCTTGATCGAGTCCACCGTGGCGGTGGGCCCGACGAACAATCCGGCCCACGTTTTTGATGGCTGGCACGCGAACGGACAACGCCTGGGCGATTCACTGGAACACGGTGGCGAGCCGCACGAAGCTTCGGCTTGGGAAGACCGCCGAGGTCCAGTTGCCGCATCGACAGTCGTCACCGAGGCATCAAGAGCCGCTGGGAATCTCGACCAGCTCGATCTCGACGTAGCTCTACCTCTTCTTGTCGTGCGCAGAGATTTGCGATCGCGCTCGCCTGGAGACCACCATGAATCGGCGTCCCGGCGGGAACAGCACCTCGTCCTCGTTGTACGTCTTCATTCCCTGGATCGAGCGCCCGCCGCCGTTCGATCGGAGCTCGAGCAGCACCTTGTACAGCGACGCCGAGAAGTCGATCGGCGCTTGCGATGAAGTGCTGAGGAAGCCCTTCTCGATCACCTCGGCTTCTACCCGATACGAGTCGACCACGCTCGTCGGGACCTTCACGTGGCGGCTCACCGCGCCGTGGTAGGCAGGTAGCTCCGCAAGAGTGTAGCCGAGCGTCAGGATCTGCACCGCGTAGCGCTTCGGGCGCTCCTTCGACAGTCCGCGCAAGGCGCGGTTCCATCGGTACTTCTCGCTCCCCCACCGCTGGCGTGCAAGTGATCGATCTTGCAGGCACCTCAAACTGATCGGTGTTCTCAAGCTGTCCCTGATAGGAAACTCGGCTAGCGCCGTCAGTGGGCGGTGCCCGACCTTCCTATCAGCGACAGTCCCTAGAGCTTCCCGCGCGCCGAGACGTGGCTCGGGAGGCCCTCGTTCGCGCGCTGCTCGAGGGTGAGGTCTACACCGCCGATGTGGAGGTGCTCCTCCACCTGCTTGCTCTTCTTCAGCGCTGCGGCGAGGCGAGGGAAGACGCCGGCTATGTACGCGGAGATCGTGACCGGAAGGAAGCGCTTCGCCGCGACCCAGCTCACATCGGTGAGGCGGAAGTCGGCGCTCCAGGCGCGATCGGCGACGTCGAGGTTGACGGAGCCGCGCACGCTGCCGGAGTGCAGCTTGCCCGTGCACTCCTTCAGCTCGAGCACCCGGCGACGAAGATGGAATTCGGCGCCGGCCTTGTGCGCCTCTATGCCGGAGTGCGTGAGCTCGAAGCCCTCGCCGGCGCCCGTGATCGTGAGGTCTCGGAACGGACCGCGAAGCTGCGCGGTTGCCGACGGATCGCCGCCGACGGTCGATCGGGTGGGGAACAGCGCGAGCACACGGCGGCCGCGGCGCGCGGCGACCTGCAGATCGATGCCGCGCCCCTCGTGATAGAGGTCGGTGAGGCTTCCCTCGGCGACGACCTGCTGCGCGGCGCCGCCGAAGCCATCGCCAATGCGGTACGTGCCCGCGCCGTGCCACGCCATGCGGATGAAGAGCGGACCGTAGTTGCCGTAGTCGGCCTGCCACCACGCCTGCGAGGTCGTCAGCACTGCCTTGATGTCCTTCTTGACGGCTGCGAGGTCGAGCGTCGCGAACGCTTTGGTGTAATCGAAATCCTTGCCGAGCGGGTTGGACTCGACCGCGTTGCGGCGCAGTGGCGAGAGATCGAGCTCGTCGGGCCACCAGAACTGGTTCGGCTTCGCGGGACCGTCGGCCCACGCCATGCCGGATACCAATGATGCTGCTGCTGTGAACGCGGCGATGGAACGCCTCTTATTACGGTGCATGTCGAGACCTCCTCTCCCCTGAGCCGGTGCTTTAGGGTCCCCTAATTGGAAAGTCGATCGAGTGCCGCACCGCTTGAACGACTTCGGGGATCGACAGGATCGCCGCGGCGTGATCTACGAAGTGTGTTGACGCGGAGCGTGCGGTTCGTGAGAAGTGGCGTCTGTTGAAGGCGACGATGGACGAGCGCGCCCGTCGGCTCTGGGCCGGCACCGAGGCGGGCGGCATCGGT
>JAYTLP010000014.1:0-4512 GCA_043729375.1 Myxococcales bacterium | reverse complement strand
AAGGCGGACAGCGCGTGGTCGAGCAACATCCGGGGCTCCTTCAGGCGACTTCGGCAACTGCGCTGGCACGATAGACGGCTTCGAGCGCGCTTTCCTTGGGTCTCACCCCGCGAACGCGCGCGCCGCGGAGTACCAGCGCCTCGACGAGCCGTGCGACCTCGTCGTCGTCGGCGAGCGCGAGCTCGAAGCAGCCGGGCTCGGGCTCGTCCACCTCTGCGCCGCGCTCGTCGAACACCTTGCGCGCACGGTCGATGCCGCCGCACAGCTCGATGCGGAAGGTCTGCGCGCCGTGGACGCTGCGCGCGACGTCGGCGATCGCGCCGCTGTGCACCATGCGCCCCCGCTCCATGATGCCGACGGCATCCGCGATGGCCGCGAGGTCGGGCAGGATGTGCGACGAGATCACGATGGCCAGGCCACGCTTCTTCCAGGCCACGAGCATCTGCTGCAGCCGCTCGCGCGCGGCCGGATCGAGCGCGGAGGCCGGCTCGTCGAGGATGAGCAGCTTCGGCTCGTGGATGAGCGCGCGGCCGAGCCCGAGGCGCTGGCGCATGCCGCGCGAGAGGCTGCCGATGGCGGCGGCTCGCTTGTCCACGAGCCCGAGCTCCTCGAGCAGCGCGTCGATGCGGGCGCCCTCGCCCTGCATGGGCAGTGCGTAGAGCCGCGACCAGAACTCTAGGTACGCGACGGGCGTCATGCGGTCGTAGAGCGAGAAGTTGTCGGGCAGGAATCCGAGCTTGCGCCGCGCCTCGGCGGGGTGCTTCACCAGATCGATGCCACACAGCGCGATGCTGCCCGCCGTGGGCGGCTGCAGCGTCGCGAGCATCCGGAGTATGGAGGTCTTGCCTGCGCCATTCGGCCCGACGAGGGCAAAGATGCTCCCCGCCGCGACCTCGAAGCGGACGTTCGCGACCGCGTCGCGCGCCCCCTCGTAGCGCAAGCGCAGGTCGGTCACGCGAAGAAGCGGCGTATCCATGACCCGATGATACGCCGAACCGGCAGGCGGCCTTCCCGGATCTGCTTCAGCCGCGATACACGCAGCGCGCGTCGTGTGTCTCGTAGAACGAGAGCGCCGTGAGCTGCGGGATGCCCGCCTTGATGTGGTCGAACAACCACTTTGCGCACACCTCGGACGTGGGGTTCTCGAGCCCCTCGATCTCGTTGAGCATGTGGTGGTCGACGCGCTCGACGAGCGGCATCACGACGTGGTCGAGCTCGCCGAAGTCGATGAGCCAGCCGGTGTGTGGATTGACAGGCCCCGTCACGTGGATCTCGAAGCGGAAGCTGTGCCCGTGCACGCGCGCGCATCGGTGGCCAGGCGGGACATGCGGCAGCTGGTGGGCGGCCTCGAAGCGGTACTCCTTCACGAGTTCTACGGTCATGAGCGTTGCCATATCACGAGATGACGAGCGCGCGCGCGGCGAACGACCTATCTTGAGGGGCACCATGGCTCGTCCCCGTCGCAGCCTCCACCGCATCCGGCTCCTCGTCCTGATCGTCTCCATCGGCATGCAGGTCCCCGCGCTCGTCTGGCTCTCGCTACAGCTGCCGCGCGCGCTCGCCCTCGTGCCCTTCGTCGTGGCCGCGCTCGTCACGACGCCGTATCTATTCGTGCAGCTCGACCAGCCGTTCTCCGATCAGCCCAAGCCCGGCTGGCTGCGTTACCTCGTGCTCTGGCCCTTTTTTGGCTGGTGGTCCACGTCGTCGCTGTTCGCCATCGCAGGTACGTTCGTGTACGCGGTCACCTGTCTCGCCCACGCGAGCGCCACCGGGCCGCTCGGCATCACGCTCGGCTTCTCGGCGCTGGCGGGTCTGTGGTCGGTGAAGCGCACGCCGCGGCTCGTCGAGCTGGACGTCGAGCTGCCCGATCTGCCACCGGCCTTCGAAGGCTACCGTGTCGCACAGATCTCCGACGTCCACCTCGGGTCCTACACACCGAAGGCGCGCGTCGACGACTGGGTCGCGCGGCTCAACGCGACGCGCGCCGACCTCGTCGCCATCACCGGCGATCTCGTGACCAGCGGAGACGCGTTCCTCGACGACATCGCTGCGTCGCTCGGCAACCTCGAAGCGCCCGACGGCGTGTTCGCCTGCATGGGAAACCACGATTACTTCTGCGACGCGGAGCGCCTGGTTGACGGGCTGCGCGACGGCGGCATCCAGGTGCTGCGCAACGAGGGCGTGCACGTCGAGCGCGACGGACAGCGCCTCTACGTGGCGGGAATCGAGGATCGCTGGACGCGCCGCAACGACCTCGGCAAGACGCTCGCGGGCCGCCGCCCCGGCCAGGCCACGCTCCTCCTCGCGCACGACCCGGACCACTTCCCCGAGGCCGCAGCGGCCGGCGTCTCGCTCCAGCTCTCCGGCCACACCCACGGCGGCCAGATGGCGCTGCCGGTGGGCAACGGTCGCTACAATCTCGCGCGCCTCATGACCCGCTTCACCCATGGCCTGTTCAGCGATGGACGCAGCAGGCTGTACGTCAGCCGCGGTGCAGGTACCACCGGGCCGCCGGTGCGGCTGTTCGCGCCCGCCGAGCTCACGGTGCTCACGCTTCGCGCACCGAGAATCGCCCCTTGACAAGCTGAATGACCAGTTCTAGTTTCTGGTCATTCGTCGTGGACCAGGCCAAGCGAGAGAAGATACTGGACGCCGCGGTGCGCGAGTTCGCTCGCCACGGCTTCAAGAAGGCGTCCATCGAGTCGATAGCCGAGCAAGCCGGCGTCGGCAAGGGGACCATTTACCTCGCCGCCGACACCAAGGAAGACCTCTTCTACCAGGCCGTGCACAAGGAGGTACGCGCGTGGTCGGCAGTCGTCGGCCGGCACATCGACCCCACGCGCACCGCCGAGGAGCTCCTGCTCGAATGCGCTGCGGCGGGCTACACGTTCATGAGGGAGCGGCCGCTGGTCCGTGAGCTGCTCTTCGGGAAGCACAGCTTCATCCTGCAGAAATGGCCGGACCGGCTCGAGCAGCTTCAGGAGCTCGGCCTGCGGACCGTCATCGAGGTGCTCGGCATCGGCGTTCGCCAGGGCCGCTTCCGCGCCGAGCTCGATCTTCACGCCGTCGCCACGATCATCCAGGACGTCATGCTCTCCGCGCACGTCCTGCATCCCGAGACGCAGCAGGCGCCGGAGCGCTTTCAGGCGCGCGTCCGCGCAGGCCTCGACCTCCTGCTCAACGGCATCCGCGTCCGCGCGTCGCCGGACGCGTGAGCCCGTCTATTTTTTTGCCTCGCTCTGACTAGAAAACGATTTTGGTCACAAAGTCACAAATCACAGTTCGCAGTCACAAGGAGAAGCCGATGTCCCTCGCCCAGCGCATCCACGACCAGCTCACCGCACGCTTCATGAAAGGCATGCTCGCGACGCCGCGCGGGCGCGCGCACGTGCTCAACCAGGTCGCCGATGCCGAGGCCACCGACGAGGGTGCCATCTTCGACCGGCTCCTCCTGCACGTGACGGACCCGAAGCTGCGCCAGATGATCGAGCGCCATCGGGCGGACGAGCTCCGCCATGCGCGGATGTTTCTCGGGTGCCTCGAGCGGACGGGCATCGCGCCCCACGCCGTGCCCCGCGAGCTGAAGCTGCTCGATCGCATCGACTCCCTTGCCGGCCACATCATGGACAAGCCGGTGCGCAGCGACGAGGACGTGATGAATGCGTATCTCATGCTGCTCGTCATCGAGGAGCGCGCCATCCGCCAGTTCACCGGCTTCATCGCCGCCTTCGAAGCGGTGGACCGCCAGACGGCCGACGTCTTCCGCGCCATCGCAGACGACGAGGAGCGCCACCTGCTGTACTGCCACGCCATCTCGAAGCGCTACGCCCCCGACGAAGTCGCGTGGGAGCGGGAGCTCAAGCGCTTCCGGGCGCTCGAGGAGCGCGCGTTCTCCGACAACACGGTGGCAAACATGGACTACACGTTTGCGCACGGCTTGCACGCAGCAGGCCCCGTGGAGCAGCTCTTGTGGCGCAGCGTCACGTCGCTGAGCGCGCGCGCTCGACGCCTTGCACCCCGTCTCTCCTCGTTCGAGCTCGCCGCAGCCGCGCGCTGATCGGGGCGATCGTCGCGGGCGCGGCGTCGGCTGCTGGCTGATTCCGGCTGCGCTCGTTATAGTGCCCCGGCGATGCGCGCCGTACGCGCGCGACACAACGACGAGGACCATGGACACCAAGGCAAGCACAGACGAAGGCAAGGCCAAGCACGCCGCGGCGCCGAAGAACGACAGGGGCACGGGAGACGCGAAGCTCCTCACCGATCTGTACCGCGAGATGCTCCTCATCCGCCGCACCGAGGAGGCTGCCGCAAAGGCTTACGCGGCCGGCAAGATCGGTGGCTTCCTGCACCTCGGCATCGGCCAGGAGGCCGTGTGCACGGGCGCGATCTCGACGCTGCGACCCACCGACTACATCGTGTGCACGTACCGCTCTCACGGCCACTACATCGCCAAGGGCGGCTCGGCCAAGGACGTGCTCGCCGAGCTGTTCGGCAAGCAGACGGGCGCCTCGA
>JAYTLP010000013.1:0-8521 GCA_043729375.1 Myxococcales bacterium | reverse complement strand
CGGCGTCGGTGGCAGGGGCGTCACGGCCGAGCCCGCGCTTGAGCCAAGACAGGAAGTCGCTGGCGATCGGTCGCGCGAAGACGAGCGCCGCGACGATGTAGCCCACGCCACCGGCCGCGACCTCGACGACGAGCAACAGCGCCGGCGGCAGGTGCGAGTCGAGCAGCGCGCGTGCCCCGAGCACGCAGGCTGCCAGCGCGACGCACGCGAGGCCGAGGCGCAGGAGACCGAGCACCGGCTTGCCCGGCGGGATGCCTTCGCGGCGCAGGATGAGGAACGCCGGCACGAGCTGGAGCGTGTACGCGATGACGACGCCGATACACGTGACGACGAACGACCGCGAGCCGAGAACCATCATGGTGCCGAGCACGACGATGGTGGTGAACACGCTGAGCACCATCTGATCGCGGTTGCGATCGATGGCCTGAAAATACTGGATGAGCGGATAGATGATGATGCGCGTGATGGAGCGCAGGCAGAGCAGCGTGAGCACGGTGGAGACGGCCCACCAGCGCGGATCGAAGAACGCGTGCACGAGCGTGTACGACGTGGCACCGAGCCCGATTGCGAACGGGAACGTCACGAGGCACACCACCAGCAGCACCTTCACGAGTGCCTGACGCCGGCGCTCACCCTCGAGGATTGCGAACGACGGCAGCAGCACCTCGCAGAGCTGCTCGCCGATCTGCACCGACGGCATCTCGGCGAGGTTGAAGCCGAGGCTGTAGATGGCCATCACGCCCGCGTCGAAGTAGTGCGACACGAGGAGGTTGTCCCAGTTGGCGCCGATGTAGCCCATGACGCCGGCGATCCACAGCGGCGCGCCGTACGAGAACATGCGGCGCGCCAGCTTCGTGTCGAAGGGCTGGGGCTCGAGCCAGTCGCGCCAGGAGACGGCGGTGGTGAAGAGCAGCGCCTTGGTCGCCGTGCGCGCCATCGTGCCGGCGATGAGCGCGTAGCCACCCCAGCCGCGATACGCGGTGACGATGGTGACCACGCTGTAGAGGATCTCCGCGACCATTCGCACGATAGCGAGATATTTGAAGCGCAGGTCCCGCACCAGGATCTTCTCGGGCACCGTCGAGAGGCGGAAGACGATGAACGCAGCCACCGCGAATGGCAGGTAACGCGTCATGCCGGGCGCGTGGAGCGCGCGACTCAGCGGGCCCGTGAACAGGAGCACACCGAGCAAGGCCACGAGTCCCGTCGCCTGGTGGACGATGTTCGAGATGTAAGCCGCGGCCTTCGTCTGCGCGCGATCGATGATGACGTAGTTGGCGATGAACAGCGTCGAGAACGAGTTCGCCGACAGCGCCACGACGAGCGCCGCGGACGCCTCGCCGTACTGCTGCGGCGCGATCTTGTGCGTGACGAGCAGCGTGGCGACGAGGCTGCCGACGCGTGCCAGCACGCTGGTCAGCGTGGTCCACGCCGCGCCGCGCACGACCTTCTGGATGAGCGACATCTACTTGGCGTGCTTCCGCTGCGTCCGCTCGAGCATCGGCTGCAGCGCTTCGACGAGATACCGCACCCGGGGCTCGGCAGTCATGGTCGCGTGGATGCCGGGCAGCTCGCAGACCTCGAGGCCCGTGATGAAGGGGCGCCAGCCCAGCGTCCGGTCGGGGTACACGTCGAGCGGCTGGTCGCGGGAGCGGAACAGCACCGCGTGACCGTCGTAGACCCGCGGCTCGTACACCGCGATCGCCGCCGCGATGAAGCTGATGGTCTTGCCGGCGTTCGGCGCGGGCTCCTTGCCCATCAGCGTGATCGCCTTCTTCTGCAGCTCCTTGCCGAGGTCCTCGAAGGCCCACTTCGTCTCGAGCCAGACGCGATGCGCCTTCTCGCGAAGGTACGGCAGGCGCCTCTCCGGCTCGAGCAGACGCACGCTGCCGATGTGGTGGCCGAGGCGCTGGTAGAGCCAGTACGCGCTGCGCCGCGCGACACCGAGGTCTTCCCGTACGCGCGGGTAGCCGGGTCCCCAGGTGTCGAAGAGACAGAGCAGCGCGACCTCCTGGCCATCGTCGCGCAGGCGCTGGGCCATCTCGAGCGCGACCTTGCCGCCGAACGACATGCCGCCGATCCAGTACGGCCCTACCGGCTGCTGCACGCGCAGCTCCTTCAGGTACCAGTACGCCATGTCCTCGACGGTGCGTGTCTGCACCGTACCGTCGTCCTCGCGACGCGCCTGGAGCCCGTAGACCGGCTGTTCGGTGCCGAGCCGGCGCGCGAGATCGCGGTAGAAGAAGACCTCGCCGCCGCCGCCGTGGACGAGGAAGAGTGGGGGGCGCGTGCCGAGCGGCTGGATCGGCACGAGCGAGCGCAGCTCCTGCTGGTCCGGCGCGCTGCGGATGTACGACGCCATGGACGCGATCGTGGGCGAGTGGAAGAGCACGTGGTTGGGAATGCTCTTGCCGACGCGTCGCTTGACCTCCGCGAGCATGGCCATGGCCGCGAGCGAGTGCCCGCCGACCTCGAAGAAATCATCGTCGGCCCCCACGCTGCGGATGCCGAGGACCTCGGTCCAGATGGAGGCGAGCTCGGCCTCGAGCGCATCGGTCGGCGGTGCTGCGCTCGCGGTGTCCACGACCGGCTCCGGCAAGGCCTTGCGATCGATCTTGCCGTTGGTCGTGAGCGGCATCTTCGGCAGATCGACGAACACGGTCGGCACCATGTAGTCGGGCATCGTCTCCTTGAGCGCGCTGCGCAGCGTGCTCGTCGGAATGCCTCCGACGACGTAGCCGACCAGCTTGCGGTTGCCGCCTTCGCCGCGCGCGAGCACTGCCGCGCTGCGCACGCCCGGGACCTTGGACAGCGCGCTCTCGATCTCGCCGAGCTCGATCCGGAAGCCGCGGACCTTCACCTGATGGTCGATTCGCCCGAGATAGTCGAGGTTGCCGTCGGCGCGGAAGCGCGCGAGGTCCCCCGTGCGATACATGCGCGCTCCGGCGTCGCGCGAGAATGGATCCGGCACGAAGCAGTCGCCGGTGAGCTCGGGATGGCCGAGGTAGCCGCGCGCGAGGCCGACCCCGCCGATGTTGAGCTCGCCAGCCACGCCGGGCGGCGTCCGACGCCCCGAGGGGTCGAGGATGTAGAGTATCGCTCCGGGCACGGCGCGCCCTATGGTGGGACGCGCGCCCTCCACGAGGGCCAGCGTGCTGTCGACGGTGCACTCCGTTGGACCGTAGACATTCCACACCTCGGTCGACGGCGATGCGCCGAGGCGCTGCCAGAGGGCCTCGTCGATCGCTTCGCCGCCAACGAGGAGCGCGGAGACACCATCGGTTCCTCCCGCATCGAGCAGGATCTTCGTCTGCGTAGGCCCGCAGTCGAGCACGTCGATGTGGTGCTCGCGGACGAAGCGCGCGAACAGATCCGTGTCGTACCGCACGGCCTCCGGGATGACGCACACCGCGTGGCCCCGGCTCAGCATCACCCACTGCTTCATCGAGCTGTCGAACGCGTACGAAGCGTTCATGCTGACGCGCAGCCGGCGGCCCGGGTGGCGGGCCTCGATACCGGCGTAGATGCGCGCATGCAGCGCTGCGGCCAGATTGGCGAGCGCGCCGTGCTGGATGCTCACGCCCTTCGGCTCGCCCGTCGAGCCGGACGTGAAGAGAACGTAGGCGACCGACAGCGTGTGCGGCGTGTGTCGACGGCCTGCGACGGTGGGGAGCGGCTCGTCGAGCGCGAAAGCGTCAACGGCCAGGCCGTCCATGGCCGGCGCGAGCGCGCGGGTCGTCAGCACCACGGTGATGTCCGCGGTGGCGAAGATCTTCGCGATGCGCGCGCGCGGCACGGCCGGTTCGATGGGGACGTACGCGGCACCGGCGCACCAGCACCCGAGCATGCCGACCGCAATGTGCACACGCCGATCGAGGAACAGCGCGACGCGGGACTCCGGCCCGACCCCGCGCGCCCCGAGCTGCTCGGCGACCGCATGTGCTCGTCCGAGCAGCTCACCGAAGGTCAACGACCCGTGCTCATCGATAACGGCGAGCGCATCCGGGGTGTCGCGCGCCACGTCCTCGATCTGATCGAGCAGGCTCGGCCGCGGCGCCGCCCGGTGCGCAGCGCCCGAGAAGTCGTCCAGGCGCACGCGCTGCGCGTCGGTGAGAAGCGGCAGCTCGCTCGCGATCGACTGCGGTGCCCGACCGGCAGAGGCAAGCAGCGTCAGGAGGCTGTCGACGATGTGATGAGCACTGCTCTCGTCGAAGAGCTCGGCGGCGTAGACCAGCGAGCCCGTCAGCGCCGGGCCATCGACCAGCGCGAGCGCGAGGTCGCGGCCCTCGAGCGCCAGCGCGCCCTCGAGCCCGAACCAGGCCTGGAACAGCGGCGCATGGCTTTCGCTGCGCGTCGCTCCGGCAGCCGCGGCGAGCGAGACGCCGCGATGCGTGTGCGCGGCAAGGAGGCTCGCGTGTACGCGCGCGAGGAGCGACGCGAAGGTGAGCTCGCCGGACAGGTCCGTACGCAGCGCGAAGACGTCGTCGGCGATCTTGCAGCCGACGACGACCTCCGACTGACCGCTGAAGCGGGACAGGAGGAGCTGCCACCCGGCGAGCACGAGCGTGAACAGCGTGACCCCGTGGGCGGTCGCGACCTCTCGCAGCGCGTGGGTCTCCGCGGTGCCGAGGTCGACGGGAATTCTGCGCTCGGTGTAGCGCGTCGTCGCGAGTCTCGGTCGGTCCGTGGGCAGCTCGAGCCGCTGCGGTGCGCCCGCGAGCTGCGCTCGCCAGAAGGCGAGCCGTTGCTCCTCCGTCGGAGGGGGTACGGCGGCAGGCGTATCGACGTTCATCGGGCTGCTGGATTTTAGCTCATTTTCAAAAACGCAATTTCAGCTCTTCTTGCGACGGACGAAGGCGTCGAGATTGTCGATCGAATCGAGGTTCTCGGGCAGCAGCTCCTCATCGGCGACCGTCACGCCGAACGTCTCCTCGATGTACGCCGTTAGCTCGAGCACCCCCGTCGAATCGATGATGCCGCGATCGAGCAACGACACGTCGTCGGTGAGCTGCGCCGGATCGGCCACGTAGAAGTTCTTGAGAATGAAGGCGCGGAGCTGGGGCTTGGGGTCCATGGATTCGTCTCTCTCACGTTGCAAGGCGCTGGGCAGACACGACGCGCGGTGCGCCGGCCGGATCGTTCACGAGCGTGCGCGGGCCGAAGGTCTTTGCGCGCTGGAAGACGAGCTCGAGCTGGCGCCCCTGACCGGTGCCCATCTCGAACGCGAGCCAGCCGGTCTTCGTGAGCAGCGGGGGCGACTCGCGGACGACACGCTGGTGGATGGTGAGACCGTACGGGCCCCCGTCGAAGGCCTCGCGTGGCTCGGTCTCGAGGAGGTGTGCACTCTCCGTCGCGAGACGCCCGGTTGAGATGTAGGGCGGGTTGCACACGAGCACGTCGACGGTGCCATCCAGGTGTCGCAGCGACGTGAGGAGATCGCCCTGCACGACGGTGACGCGTCCTTCGAGGCCCAGCTTCTCCACGTTGCGCCGCGCGAGCTCGACGCAGGCGTCGGTGAGGTCGCTCGCCCACACCTGCAACGATGGTCGCGCGGAGGCGATCGCGCACGCGAGGTTGCCCGAGCCACAGCACAGGTCGACGACGGTGCGTGCCCGCGAGGCGTCCACCAGCCGCAGCGCCTCGTTGCAGAGCAGCTCCGTCTCGGCGCGCGGCACGAGGACCTCCGGCGCGGTCTCGAGCTCGAGGCCCATGAAGGTCACCGTCACCTGAGGTCCGTCTTCTTGATCTTGCCGGTGGTGGTCTTCGGCAGGTCGTCGAGGATGACAACCATCTTCGGCACCATGAAGCTCTCGAGCCTGCCCTGGCACTCGCGCTGGATGTGCTCGGGGGTGAGCGTGACGCCCTCGTCGAGGACGACGAAGGCCTTCACGGCCTGACCCAGAATATCGTCGGGTACGCCGATGACGGCGGCCTCCTTCACGCCGGCGATGGAGACGAGCGCGCCTTCGACTTCCTTCGGCGCCACCTTCTCGCCGCGCGACTTGATGATGTCGTCCATGCGACCGATGAAGTAGAGGTAGCCCTCGGTGTCGAGCTTGCAGAGGTCGCCGGTATACAGCACCTGCTCGCCGGTCACGGGGCCGGGTCGGAGGCGCTTTGCCGTGGCCTCGGGCTTCTCCCAGTAGCCCTTCATGACGGTCGCGCCGCGAATGACGAGCTGGCCTACTGTGTCCGACCCGACGCGCTGGTCGTGCTCGTCGACGATCCACAGCTCGGTGTTGGGGATCGCAATTCCGACCGACGTGGGTTTGCGCTCGAGGTCCGCCGGCGGCAGGTACGTGCAGCGCTTGCACTCGGTGAGTCCGTACATCGAGAAGATCTTCGCCGCCGGGAAGATCTGCCTCAGCATCGTGATGTGCTTCACCGGCAGCGCGGCTGCGGTGTTGCTCACGTAGCGGATGGTCGACAGGTCGTAGCTCGCGAGGCTCTTCATGCCGGCGAGCGTGGCAAAGATGGTGGGCACGCCCGGGAAGCCGGTGACTTTCTCCTCGGCGACGCGCTTCAGCACCTGCGCGACGAACGCGAAGCTGCGCTCGAGCACGAGGCGACAGCCCACGCGCACCGACATGATCATCTGGTAGAGGCCGTAGTCGAAGGCGAGCGGCAGCACGTCGAGGATGACGTCGTCCTCGACGTTCTCGAGGTACGTCGAGATCGACGTGGCCGCGGTGATCATGTTGCGGTGCGTGAGCATCACGCCCTTCGGCTCGCCGGTGGAGCCCGAGGTGTAGATGATGGCGGCGAGGTCGACGTCGAGGCAGCGACGGGTCGGCGGCGTTGCCGGGGCCCTCAGCGCCGCTTCGAACGCTTCGAGGCCGGGAAGCTTCCAGTCGTTGCCCGCGGGGATCGTGCCGGATACCAGCACGGACGACAGGTGGCTCGAGCGCTGCGCCGCGTCCACGAAGATGCCGGCGAGGTGTGCGTCGGTGACGAGCACCTTCGCTCGGCAGTCGTTGAGCAGGTACGCCAGCTTGTCGACCTTGGTGAGTGGATTGACGATGCTGACGATCGCACCGGCCTCGAGGATGGCCCAGAAAGAGACCACCGTCTCGACGGTGTTGTCCGCGAACACCACGACGCGGTCACCGCGCTCGACGCCACGGGCGACGAGCGCGTTGGCGAGGCGATACACGCGATCCTGCAGCTCGGCATACGTGACGCGTTGCCCGCCGGCCACGAGGCCCACCTTGTCGGGAAGACGCAAGGCGGAGTGGCGCAAGAAGTCGTTGAGCAGCGGGACGGCCGATTCGTGGCGCATGAGCCTCTAGGGACGTTCGAGGAGGGTGCGGAACCGAGATGCCGGCGCAGGCAACGGTGCTGCGAGCACCTCCCGGTGAAGGAGCTGCGTGGAGAGCACGCCGACCAGCGCCATGTTGTCGGCGTTCGAGAGCTGCGACTCGTCGGCGCGACCGCGGCACTTGTTCCACAGCGCCTCAACCGTGGTGGGAGCGAAGATCCCGGCCGCGCGGACGCTCTCGGGTGCGAGCACCTCGTCGACCCACGCGGGGCGATCGGCGCCGAGGAACGAGATGGCGTCCGGCGCACGATACGGCTGCTTCTTGCGACGCACGATCTCGGCCGGGACGAGCGCGTCGGCCACGCGCTTCAGCACGTGCTTCTCGTCGAGGACGTCGAGCTTGTAGGAGGGTGGTAGCGAGGCCGCGAGCGCCACCACGTTCGGGTCGAGGAACGGGAAGCGCCCCTCGACCCCGTGCGCCATCAGCATGCGGTCACCCTGCGAGCACAGGATGTAGGGCGACAGCAGGGTGCGGATCTCGAGGTACTGGTCCTGCGCGAGCGGCGTCCAGCGCGGGAGATCCGCGGGCAGCGAGCGGAGGAGCTCGTCGACGGCGTTGCGCGTGCCCAGCGCTGCGGTCGTGGCCGGATCGAACAGGCGGGTCAGCGCGTGCGCCGAGCTCCAGCGCAGGTCGTGGGAGAAGCCGGGTGACGCGGCCTGGTCCAGGTTCCGTCCGAAGAACTTCTGCGCCATCGCGCGCTGCGAGACCGGAGAGCGCGCAAGGTACGGGTACAGCTTTTCGAGGAGGCGCGGCCGCAGCTTCGAGCCGGGCTGGCGCGCCCAGAAACGGCGCACCTTGGCCTCGCGGAACAGGTCGTAGCCCGCGAACATCTCGTCGGCGCCCTCGCCGGTGAGCACGACCTTGATGCCCGCTTCCTTCACGCGCTGCGACAGGAGATAGAGCGGAGCCGGCGCGGTGCGCAGGAGCGGCCGCTCGGCGTGCCGCACCACGTGCGGAAATGCGGCCGCGATGTCGCGCCGGGAGATCGTGAGCTCGTGGTGGTCGCTGCCGAGCCGCGCGGCCATCATCCGCTGGTAGGGCGTCTCGTCGTACTCGGCGTCGTCGAAGCGCAGCGAGAACGTGGAGAAGCGATCGCCCTTTTGCCCGAGCCCCATCGCCGCGACGAGCGAGCTGTCGAGACCTCCCGACAGGTAGCTGCCGACCGGCACGTCGGCGCGCACGATGCGCAGCTTGACTGCGGC
>JAYTLP010000012.1:0-4140 GCA_043729375.1 Myxococcales bacterium | reverse complement strand
TCTCGGCCGGCGGACCGCAGCCCGGCGCGGCGACACCCACGTTGCCACCCTCGAGCGGTGCGATGGAGGGGGCCGCGACCCCGATGGCGGCCGGCGGCGGCAGTGGCAGTACCGCCAAGGGCGGCGCGCCCTCGCGAGCGTCGTCGGGCGCCGCGTTCGTTCCGCTCGGCCAGCTCGCGAAGATCGAGCCCGTCATGGGACCTCCGATGATCAAGAGCGAGATGGGCTCGCTCACCGGCTGGGTCTACGTCGACATCGACACCACCGACGTCGGCGGATACGTCGCGACCGCCAAGGAGCACGTCGCTCGGGAGGTCAGGCTCCCGCCGGGCTACCTCATCAAGTGGACGGGACAGTACGAGCTGCTCGAGCGCGTGCAGGCGAGGATGGCGTGGATCCTTCCCCTGACCATCGCCATCGTGTTCTTGATCCTCTACGTCAACTTCAAGGGCGTCTCGCAGTCGCTCATCGTCATGAGCAGCGTGCCCTTCGCAGCGGTCGGAGCCATCTGGATGCTCTGGATCGCGAAGTTCAACACCTCGATCGCGGTGTGGGTCGGCATGATCGCGCTGCTTGGCGTCGCTGCCGAGACCGCGAGCGTGATGGTCGTCTACCTGGACGAAGCGTGGGCCGAAGGCCGAAAAAATGGGACGATCGGCACCGTGCAGGAGCTCGTGGAACACTCCCTCGAGGCCGGCGCGAAGCGCGTGCGACCGATGCTGATGACGGTCATGACCAATGTCTTCGGCTTGCTCCCGATCCTGCTCGGCACCGGCGTCGGCGCCGACGTCGCCAAGCGCATCGCCGCGCCGATGTGGGGCGGGCTCGTGTCGCTCACCATCCTCACGCTGCTGGTCATTCCCGCGGTGTACGTGGTGTGGCGGAGCTTTGCGCTCCGTCACGACGCGCGCGCGTCGCGGGGCAGCTCACCGCGGAGGGATCGGTCGCTCGCGATCGTCGTCGACGCACGCGAATGAATCGAAGAGCAAGAACTCCAGCGCGAGCTGCTGCGGGGAGAGCGCAGGCCGCCGCCGCCCTTGCCTCGGAAGAGATGCACGTGACCTCGCTCGTCGTCGCCGCTCGTGAGCTCAGCGTCGTCGATGCCGATGTTGCGCAGGAGACATTCGAGAGCGTCGGAGGCGCCCGTCGTGGCCGCGACATCGGCAGCTCGCCCTCGGCGGCGTTGCGCGGTAGCCGAACGGCGTCGTCGGGGAGGCGAGTCTGGGTGCACGGCGCGATGTCGGTCTTCACGACCCGCCGGAAGCCGCCAATCTCGATGGCGATCGTCACTGCCGAGTCGGCCGGTACGTCGTCGAGCGCGAACTCTCCGTGGGCATCGCTCAGCGTGCTCACCACGGCGCCCACGTCGCGTGTCGCACATCTGTCGCAACGCGCGCCGTGCTGGATGGGCGCGACCGGGCCGTTCGGCACGTAGACGGCGACGTTGTAGAGTCCGCGCAGCCCTGCCGGATCAGTGACTCGTCCCGTGACGCGCGTCGTGGGAAGAGCGCCGCAGCGAACGCGCTTGCACGCGAGGCCACTGCAACCGTCGGGGGCGCCGATGAGCGGGGCAACCTCCGGGACGCCGCCACCCGACCCGAGCGCACAAGCGGCCCCGAGCGCACAAGCGGCCCCGAGCGCGGCGAGCGCGCCGTAGCCGTTCCGGTATCGTGGCACGCGAACAGCGTACGGCATCGAGGGTCCCCGCAGACTGTGACCGCCGCCGTCACATCGGACGATCCTCGTTGTGGGACGATCCGCCCTCTGTTCTCGTCACAGACACCAAAGCCCCGTGAAAACCGCGACAAACGTGCATCGGAAGGCGGCAGGGTCCCCGACGATCAAGCGCCTGGGCGCGACGTTTGCGGGCGTCCTCCTGCTGTTCGCGCTCGCGCTCGGGGTCGTGCTCGCGGCCATTGCCCAGATGGCCGACGCGGAGCGCGAGGTCGCTACCTTGGAGCACGCGAAGGACGCCGGGCACCGCGTAGCAGCCCTCGTCCGCGAGCAGTACATCCACCAGGCGCACACGGTCATCGAATGGAACCGCAGCCACATCGGACATTACGGCGACGTTGCCGGACGGACGCGCGCAGCCACCGCGGATCTCGAGACGCTCGCGAAGACTGCCGAAGAGCTGGCCATGGCGCGCGAGGTGTCGGCGCTGGTGGCGAAGAACCACGAAGACTTCATGGTGATCACGCTGCCCGCCATCGACCGCGACGAGCACGAGAACGTCGCCGAGCTGCACGCCGCGACCGAAGCCGTCGTCGGGCGTGTCGTGAAGCTCGTTCAGAAGCTCAACGAGAGCTTCGAGCATCGCAGCGACGCGGCGCGGCGCCGCGCCGACATGCTTCGTGTGCGCGTGCGGACGACGACACTCGCGTGCTTCGGCGCAGCGACCATCCTTGCTGCGGCCGCTGCCCTGGCTGTCACGCGTCGTCTCGGGGCGCGCCTCGCAGCGCTCCGCCGCGGCGTCGACGGGCTGGGGAGCGGCGACCTCACGCGCCGCATCGAGCTCGACGGGCACGATGAGCTCTCCGACCTTGCCGATCGCTTCGACGCGATGGCGGCACGTCTCGAGGAGCACCAGCGCGACAAGCTGCAAGAGCAGAAGCTGGCGTCGATCGGGCGGCTCTGCGCCGGAGTTGCTCACGAGATCAACGGACCGCTCGGGATCATCCTCGGCTACGCGAAGGTGATCCGCCGCCAGGGCCTCGACGAAGAGGCGCTCTCCGCGATCGAGGTCGAGGCCAAGCACTGCCAGCACATCGTCGAGGCCCTTCTCGCCACGTCGCGGCACGAGCGGCCCAGCGCGGACCCTGTCGACGTCGGCCTGCTTGCCGAAGAGGGTGTCGAGCGCCTCCGTGCGATGGGACGCCTGGGCGCGCGTCAGATCGCGATCGACGCGTCGTGCGCATCCGGCATCGCCGGTGACGAAGCAAAGCTGCGTCAGGTGGTGCTCAACCTGCTCGTGAATGCCGTCGAAGCGACGCCCGACGGTGGGCGCATCGACCTCACCGTGGAGCAGCGGACCGGCCACGTGGTGCTCGCGGTCGAAGACCAGGGACCCGGGCTCACCAGCGAGGCGCGCGAGCATCTGTTCGAGCCGTTCTTCAGCACCAAGGAGCACGGAACCGGGCTCGGGCTCGCCATCTCGCGCGCCATCGTGGAGGCGCACGGCGGAGAGATCCGTTTTCGCTCGGGAGACCAGGGCGGTGCGCGCGTAGAGATCTGGTTGCGTGCTCCCGGTCGATCCACGACCGAGGTGGCGGCGTGAAGCGGGCGCGCGTGCTCGTCGTCGATGACAAGGGCACGTTTTTGGCGCTCTTCCGGCGCATCCTGCCCGCCGACACCGAGCTCGTCTGCGCCGCCGATGGCGCGCGGGCTCTCGAGCTGCTCGAGACAAGCCGCTTCGATGTCGTCGTCACCGACGTGCGCATGCCGGGCGGTGCCGACGGGATCGATGTGCTGAAGAAGGTGAGGGCGTCGTCGGAGGAGACCGCGGTGGTGCTCATGACGGCCTACGGCACCATCGCCGAAGCGGTGCGGGCGATGAAATTCGGAGCTGACGACTACCTCACGAAGCCGTTCGACCCGGACGACGCTCTCGTGGCCATCGAGCGCGCGCTCGAGCGGCGGCGTGCGCGAGGGGCGAGCCAGGTTGCGAGGGCACGCGCGCTCCTCGGCGACAGCGCAGCCATGGTCGTCGCTCGCGCGCTCGTGCATCGGGCCGCGCGCTCCGACGCGAACGTGCTCGTGCACGGCGAGACCGGCACCGGAAGGGATCTCGTGGCCGCGCTCGTTCACGAGGAGGGCGCACGGCGCGCGAGGCCGCTGGTGACGCACCTGTCACGCCTCTCCTCGGAGCTACGGCTCGAGGTCGACTTCGAGCAGGCCGAGGGTGGCACGCTCTATCTCGACGAAGTCTTCGACATGCCGCCGGCGGTGCAGAGCAGGCTCTTGCAGCTGCTCGACCACCGGGCGACCCAGCCGTCGCCGTCCGCGGCGCGGCTCGTCGCGAGCGGAAGCGAGAGCGCCGCGGCGCCCGCGCCGCCGAGCGGCCTCCGCTCGGAGCTCGAAGGCAGGCTGGCCGAGGTCCGGATCGATCTGCCGCCGCTCCGGCGGCGAGCCGAGGATATC
>JAYTLP010000011.1:0-2702 GCA_043729375.1 Myxococcales bacterium | reverse complement strand
CTCATGGCTCACGAAGACCCTTCGCCCGACTTCCATTCCAAGCTCGCGCACGCGTGGACGGAGTGGCTGCAGCCGCTCGCGCTCATCATCGTCGCGGGCGCTGGCTACGGGCTCTACAAGGCCGACCTCATCGGTGAGCGCTTCACCGGCACCGTCCTCGTCCTCACGGCAGTCGTAGGCGTGTTGCTGGCGGGCTGGGTGCCGGCGCTCAAGCCTGCGCGTCGCGGGACCAACCGCGCGCTCCTGTGGGCCGTGGTGCTGCTCTCGCTCGGCGGCTCGCTGTTTCCAACGCTCCACATGACCATCTCGCCCGCCGCGCTCGCATCGGTGCAGCTCACGACCGCGCAGCCGAAGGCGACGCTCACGACCGACCGCGAAGGCCCGTACGAGCTCGTGGTCTCCGGCGCGTTCAAGGATGCCGCACAGCAGGAGGTCGAGGCGAGCTACACGATCCTCGTCGAGGGTAACGGGAAGGAAGAAGTCTCGGGAGACATCAAGCGCGCAATGCACCGCTACCGCACGTCGCGCAAGGGCGGCACCAGCGTGTCGATGGAGGAGCGCACCGAGACGGTTCACCGCCTCGACCACGTCTCCGGGCACAGCATCGTCGTCACCACCGACGGCATCGACGACAAGCTCGACGGCACGCTCACCGTCGGCATTCGTTCGGCCGGCCCGCGTCGCGAGATCTTCTGGACGCTCTCCATCCTCGCCGTCCTCCTCGCGCTCTTCCTCGACGCACGGCTCGCCACGGACATCCGCGAGGAGGACCGCAAGTTCCGCGGGCCCAAGCGCGAGCTCACCTACCTCACGGTCGTGACGGCCATCGTCTTCGTCTTCAGCATCAACTTTCCGTTGGAGGCGACGCCCCACACGCTCGTGAGGTCGGCCGTCGGAGCGTTCTTCCTCGGCCTGCTCGCGGGCGGCGCGGGGGGATGGTTGCTCGCCGCGTTCGCGCGCCTCGCCATGCGTCCCGGCCGCAAGCGCACGTAGCGGGTCAAAAAAGGAAGCGCACGGCCTCGTCTCGCAACAGCGGTACGAGCCCGCCGCCGCCCTGGATGTTCACGATGCGGCTCCGCGACGCGCGCACCGCTCCACCCGCGACCCGGACGTCGGTGCCGAGTGACGTGAAGGCGGAGACGTCGGCGTAGAGCTCGCGCGCGGCGAGACCTGAGTCATCGATGCAAAGCCGCGTGGTGGGCTGGACCTCGACGAGGGCCTGTACGACCCACGCCTCGCCCGAACGCACGATGTGCGCCACGAGATCGTGCCACGTGTACGGTCTGTCGCGGCCACCGAGCAGCGCGCGTAGCTTCTCCTGGCTCGCCTCGGATCCGAGCTCCGCGCCGAGGAACACCCCGCGTCCTCCGTAATCCCAGCTCTTCTTCAGCACGAGAGCAGGTGCGCCCGCGCGCACGAAGTCGATGAGGTCCCCGAGCCTCGTGCCGTCGGGTCCTGTCGTGGAGCCGGCCACGCACAGCCGGGTCCACGGCAGGCGCAGCGCCAGCGTGGCGCGCTCGTCGCTCGTGAGGCCGATGCGCGCCGCTTCTGCGTCGTCGGCGCAGGTGGCCGAGAGCAGCCCCAGCATGGCCTTCAGCTCGAGGTGGCTCGAAGGCGGGTTCCAGATGTGATGCACACGTGGCCGCAAGAGGAGGCGCGTGAAGGGCTCGTCGGCGGCGAGGCGACGCAGGAACACGTGGCGGTACACGAGGTCCACCGGCGCTCCGTCAACGAGCACGTGCGTGCCGTCGTGGGCGAGCTGCGCCGGCGTCGCGCGGAACGCGTCCTGGCCGAGCGCGCACCAGCGGCGGACGTAGTGGTCGAGCTCGGCCCCCTGCGCATCGCCGGGACGCGCAACGATCGCGATGCGCTGCCTCCCGGGCGAGCCGCCGTGGCGCGCATGGAGCGAGAGGAGGGCCGAGAGCAGCAAGTCCGTGTTGCGACCGTTCGCGTCGAGCGCGCGAGCGATCTGCGCCTCGTCGAGGCCCCGATGCTCGCCGAGCGCGCGCAGGAACGCGTGTGCGATCGCGTCCGAGTAGCCCTGCATCGCCGGGATGGTGGTGTTGACCTCGAGTGCGCGCTCGATACCGCATTCGTCGACCAGAAAGTCGACGCGCGCGGTGACCAGCTCGTTGGCCTCGCGGTAGGTGGCGAGCATGGCGGCGTGCTCGAGCGGGGACAGCGAGCCGAGGACGCGCGCGCGCAGCGGGCCGTCGCCCCCGTCGAGCAGCGCACGTGCCTGGCGATCGATCGCGGAGACGAGGCGCTGCGCGTCATCGGAGAGCGCGCGCTGCTCGTCGGTCGTGACCACGAGCGGCGTGACGATGGGCGGGATGGCCAGCTCCGCGCCGTCGGCGAGGATCACGACCGCTCCTTCGGACCGCGCGAGCGTCTGGTAACGACGCGCGAGGGTGGCGAGCTGCGCGGGGTCGAGGCCGGCGAGGTATGTGGCGAGGGCCGTGCTCATCGGATCACGCGCAACACGAACGCCTTGAGGTATTCGGTCTCGGGGACGCCGACGAGGACCGGGTGATCGGAACCGGCGCCACGGCGCTCGAGCAGCTGGACGGTGCGGCCAGCGTCGCGCGCCGCGGACTCGAGCATCTCGCCGAAGATTGCGATGCTGATCCGCCCCGAGCAGCTGCAGGTGACGAGCGTGCCGCCCGGATGCAGGAGCCGGAGCGCGCGCAGGTTCAGCTCCT
>JAYTLP010000010.1:0-6699 GCA_043729375.1 Myxococcales bacterium | reverse complement strand
CGTGGGGCGTGAGCGGCCACGACGCGCGCGGGAAGTGCCTCCGCGAGCTCGGCTACGAGGATTGGCACGCCGCGCTCCACGAGCGCGAGTTCGACCAGGTCGTGCGCACCGGCAAGCCGGTTCGCGGCGAGGTGCCGTTCTCCGGAACGGACGGACGCCGGATCTACGACTACATCTTCTCGCCCGTGCTCGGCCGGGGAGGCGAGGTGGTCGCCATCGCGGGTACGACGCGCGACGTCACGGAGCGCCAGAACGTCGAGCAGGCCATACACGAGCAGGCGGAGCGCCTCCGCGAAGCCGATCGTGCCAAGGACGAGTTCCTGGCCATCCTGGCGCACGAGCTGCGCAACCCGCTCGCGCCCATGCGCACTGCGCTGGCCGTTCTCTCGGGCTCGGCGCGCGACCCGAGCACGATGGCGATCCACGAGACCATGTCGCGTCAGGTCGAGCACATGGTGCGGCTCGTCGACGACCTGCTCGAGGTGTCACGCATCACGCGAGGGACGCTGACGCTGCGTCGCGGCCGGGTGGCGATGGCGGACGTCGTGCTCCAGGCGCTCGAGCTCGTCAAGCCGCTGGTCGAGAAGAATCAACACCAGGTAGAGGCCCACCTGCCGGAGGAGCCCGTCGAGGTCGACGGTGACGACGTGCGCCTCGCGCAGATCGTCGGCAACCTGCTCAACAACGCGGCCAAGTACACGCCGCCCGGCGGGCGCATCCGCGTCGCGGTACGGGCCACGAACGGCCGCGTCAGGATGTCGGTGCGCGACAACGGGATAGGCATCGATGCGGGGTTGATGCCGAAGATGTTCGACATGTTCACGCGCGGCGACGCGACCGCCGGGCAGTGGCACGGGGGGCTCGGCATCGGGCTCGCGCTCGCGCGCCGACTCGCCCAGCTCCACGGCGGCACCCTCGAGGCCAGCAGCGAGGGGCGCGGCAAGGGCACCGAGGTGGTGCTCGACCTCGCGCAGCTCGCGCCGCTCGTTGCCCCCGCGCCGCGGCCCGCACCGGTCGCAGCCTCGACCGCCGTCACGCAGCGCATCCTCGTCGTCGACGACAACGTCGATGCCGGCCAGATGCTCGGCATGCTGCTCACGATGTTCGGCGCGACGGTGGAGGTTGCGCGCGAGGGCCTCGGCGGCATCGCCGCGTTCGAGGCGTTCGCACCCCGCCTGGTGTTCCTCGACATCGGCGTGCCGGGCATGGATGGGTACGAGGTCGCTCGCACGCTGCGGGATCGCTTCGCCGACCGTCGCTTCACGCTCGTGGCGCTCACGGGGTGGGGACAGGAGGACGACAAGCGCCGCGCGACCGACGCGGGCTTCGATCACCACATGCTGAAGCCCGCCAACCCGGCGGCGATCCGCGAGCTGCTCGCGTCGTTGCCCGCTGCGGCGTGACGCGGGACCACAGCGTGTGAGCGGCATCCGGGCCACCGTGCCCGGCTCGACCGACTCGCTCCTTTCGGCCGTCCCGCGCCCGCGCCTTCGCGCGACCACGCTGGTGCTCGCGCCGACCGGCATCGCCGGTGGCGCGGCAGTTAGTGTCCCGCAGTCGCTGGTGTCTGCTACCACCCGTCGACGTCCGCGCTCGCGTCGGGCACCACGCAATCGCGCTGTGGGACGCAAAGGGAAGAAGCACACCGCCGTCCTCGACGTGCAGGCGATCCCTTTCGCCCGAGGACAAGGCGCGGGCTAGAAGGGAGGGTACAGAGGTCGCGCGCGCTCCGCGGCGAGCCGGGGACGGCGCAGCTCACGCTTCTCCTCGGCAAGCCGGCAACTCCGGGGCCTGCACCTGCACCTCGGCGCGCGCTGGCTCGGCCGTCGGAGCCACCCGAACGTCGTGACCGAGGGCGACGACGACTGACGCTCAGGGCGCGCGTCCCGCGATGTAGTGCGCCTGGATGCGTGCCGCCGAGAGCGCGGTCGTGTACACGGCCACCTCGTCCATCGTGCCCATCACCGCCACCTCGGTCGAGTTGCCGTGCCCGATCTTGAGCTCGGCATTCTTGGTCGGAGACGGCCGTGCGTCCGGGATGGAGTTGATGCGGGAGCCGTTCTCGTAGATCGTCATGGTGGCGCCGTCGTAGACCGCGACGAGGTGCGTGAACACGCCGATCGGCGGTGCGGGCGCGCTCACGTAGCGGATCTCGTCGTCGACCACCCGGGTGAAGTCGATGCCGTGTGGACCGTACAGGTACAGCGAATACTGCTGCCGCCTCGAGCTCCCGTCGTACTCCTCGAGCTCGAAGACGTTCCGGAAGGTGCTGTCCATGTTCGCAGGCGAGAGCCACGCCTCGAGCGAGAACGAAGCGTTCCCCGTGAAGTCGAAGCCCGCGTTGATCGCCGTGACCCCGCTCTGCCCGCCGTCGAAGTACACCGCCGTGTCGCCGCCGGAGACCGCGCCGGTCTGACCGAGCGTCACCGCACCGAGGTACTGCGCGTCGATGAAGTGTCCGGACGCGTCCCTGGCGGTCTGGCCCGACAGCTCGCCGAGGCGGTAGTACGCGAGCGGCTCGTCGGCCTTCACCACCGAGGGGTAGTCCAGCACCGACGACGTGGCTTGCAGCACGAGCTCGTAGCGCTGCGTCGTGCCGGGTACCAGCACGAGCGTACCGCTGCCGCTGGCCACTCGCTGGGCGGCGCCGTCGAGCGCGTCGAGCACGAGCTCCACGTTGCGGCTGCCGGCGGCAGGCCGGTAGACGAGGCGCTCCTCGCGCGCGGCTGCGCGTCCGAGAGAGAACGTGTGGCTGTACGTCTCGTCGCCGGTGGCAGCGAGCGTGATTGAAGCGACGGATGCGAGCCTCACGGCGTCGACGTCAGCGCCGAAGCGGGCGGTGAGAGCGACCGAGAAGCCGAGGTCGAGCCCGTCGCTGGAGCAGCCGGCCGCGCACAGGACGAGGAGGATTGCGGTCCGTGACAGGCCGCAGTGAAGCGTCATGCGTAGCATCTCGCGAAACGCTATCAGACTTGGCTTGCTCTCGGTCAGAGCAGGCCGCTCAGCGAGAACATCGCCGACGTGCTCGACGCGCTGCCACCGAGATGTACGGGTACCCTGGTGCGGTGCAGCACGGGGATGAGCGCGCCGACCCCTGCGCCGACGACGGAGCCCACGATGACGTCGGAGGCGAAGTGCTTGTCGGCGGCCATACGCGAGATGCCGGTCGCCGTCGCCGCGACGTAGCCGACGACCCAGACCAGGGGAGCGAGTCGCTCGTGACGGAGGGTCGCGAGCACGGCTGCCGAGGTGGCCAGCGAGAATGCGAGCGCCGTGTGGCCGGAGAAGAAGGACAGGTTCCGATCGACGGCGCGGGTGCCATCGACGGGCTCGTCGATCGCCGACGGACGGCGGCGCTTGCTGGCGAACTTGACCAGCTGCATGACAGCGAGCGTGTCGACCGCTGCCTCCGTCACGAGCAGGACGTCGATGCCGTAGCGGCGCGCGCGGTACGTGCCTGGCATCCCTCGCGTCGCATCGAGTGAAGCGAGCAGCCCGAGCCCCAGAGTGACGACGGGCATTCCCGCGTAGCCGAGGAGGTCGCTGCCGAGGCCGGCAGACCTGCGGTTGGCGCCGTCGAGGGCGTCCATGCCGAGGCGATCGAAGCCGTTTAGCGACGAGCGCGTGTCGCACCAGCCGCACTTCTTCGGGCCGTGGGGCTCGACGAGGAGCTGTGACGTGCCGACGATGGCGGCGGACGCGAATACGACCGGCAGCTCGATCTCGAGGTCGACCACGAGCGCGTGGCTCGCGTCGGTCGGGTCGAAGCGGAGCCCACGATCCGCTCGCCCGATCAGAGGCAGGGCGAGCGCCGTGACGAGGACGAGGGCGCGGGTCACGAGCTTCCTCACGGATCGAACATGTAGCCGCAGAACGACGCGCGGCATCAAACCTAAAATGCGGTCAATCAAAGCCATCGTCGGTTCCATCGCGTCCCGGTTCAGCGGGCTGCGGCCCCCGCCCAAGCCCACGCCGGAGCTCGAGATCCGTGTCACCTCCGGCGCGGTGCTCTGCAACGATCCGTCGCTCGAGCCCGGGGACTTCTGCATGCCGGCGGAGCGCATCGAGCCGCTGCTTCGGGACGGCGAAATGCACATCCTCGACGTGAAGAAGTGCGCCAGTGGCGTCGCCGGAGCGCAGATCGTCTACTGCGACTTCCCGCAGGAGAAGCTGACGATCAAGGCGAAGTGGAAGGAGGCGAAGCACGGCGGGAGCGCGCTCAACAACGAGCCGCGCAAGGAGGTGGCTGCGTTCGAGATCCAGAAGTGGTTCCTCGAGCCCGCCGAGTACGTCGTGCCTCCGACCGTGTGCCGCGCCATTCCGCTCGACCGGTACAAGGACGAGGTCCGTGAGACGCGGGCAACGTTCGATGGGACGGACTGCGCATTCGGTGCGCTCGCGTTCTGGCTGGACGGCGTGGAGGACATGCCGAAGGGCTTCGATGCCGGGCGCTTCGAAGCAGACCTCGCTTACCGCGACACGATCGCGAACATGAACCTGCTGACCTATCTCATCGATCACCGCGACACGCGCCCCGCGAACTTCGTCTTCTCGAAGGACCCGAAGCGGCCGCGCGCCTTCTCCATCGACAATGGCCTCGCGTTCTCCGGGCTCGTCAACCCGCGCGTGCTCGTCCTGCACGAGTGGCGGCACATGATCGTACCGAAGGTGCCGCGCGCCAAGATCGACCGCATCCGGGCGCTCACGCGCAAGGAGCTCGACAAGCTCGGCGTGGTTGCTCAGCTCGAGCGCCGGGAGCGCCAGCTCTGGTCGGTCCCGACCGGCGCGGTTCTCGCCGACTGCGAGGACGGCGTGCGCTGCGAGGGCAACATCCTCCAGCTCGGCCTGCGCCCCGCGGAGGTCGACGGCGTCGAGGAACGCATCGGAAGGCTGCTCGCAGAGATCGACTCTGGGAAGATCGCTCTGTACTGACGGAATGCGGGGCAAGCCTGCACTGGTGTCGCATTTCGCATCACTGGCAGGGGCGCTCGTTTTCGCCCGATGTCCGCGTTCCCGTGGTTGCGCTCGCTGCCGTCGGGATGTGGCACGCGATCTGTACGGCCAAGCGTCATTTGTGGACGACAGGAAAGTCAGCGGTGCTGAAGCGAGCGGTGCTATCGTCCTGCGAGCTTTCCTTCGCCGCCAGGACCTGACCACCTCATGACCACGCGCGCGGCCCGATGGCTCGGATTCGTCGGCCTCGAACCCACAGACGTACGACTGACGCTGCTTCTCTCCGCCGCGCTCTTCCTCCTCGTGGCCGTCCAGACGACGGTGAAGGCGGTACGAGACGGCGCGTTTCTGTCGCACTTCGGTATTGCCCAGCTCAGCTACCTGATGCTCGGCATGGCCGTCGTCACCTCGCTCGCGCTCGCCGTCTACAACCGGGCCACCGCCGGCCGCCGGCGACACCTGGTCATATGGGCCCTCAACCTGACCATCGGGGCCACGTTCGTGATGCTTGCGCCCGCGCTCGCACACGGCGGCAAGACCCTCTCCGTGGTGCTGTATGCCTGGTCGGGCATCTCCGGCCTCGCGGTGCTCTCCGAGTTCTGGTTGCTCACGAACGAGCTGGTGACGCCGGCCCAGGCCAAGCGTGTCATCAGCGTGGTCGCTGCCGGTGGCGTGCTCGGCGGGATCTTCGGCGGGCTGACGGCTCGCATCCTCGCCAAGCACTTGCCGGTTGCAGACCTCCTGGTGGTGGCCGCTGCGCAGCTAGGCGTCGCCGCGCTGCTCTGCGATCGCGCCTGGCGAGGCACCCCGGCGACGGCGAGCAACCCGCAGCGGCTGGCGGTCGCGGCCGCCAGCCTCGGCCAGCTCGTGCGCGAGCGACCCTACGTCCGGTGGATCCTGCTCATCGTCGTGTGCATGACCATCGGCACCACGCTCGTCGACTGGCAGTTCAAGGCCTACGCGAAGCTGCACTTCGCCTCGCAGGAGACGGAGATGGTCCGCTTCTTCGGCGTCGTCGCCATCGCGCTCGGCGTGCTCGCCTTCTTGCTCCAGCTCATCGGCAGTCACCGTCTGCTGCGCTTCGTCGGCGCGAACGGCTGCATGCGCGCCCTGCCGGTCTCGTGCGGCATCGGCGCCTTGCTCATCCTCGCCACGCTCGTGCTGCCGATACCCGTGCTCGCCGCGGCCACCATCGCGAACATGCTGGCGGACGGCGTTCAGTTCTCCGTGGACCGCTCGGCGACCGAGCTCCTGTACACCCCGTTCTCCGACGAGGAGCGCGCCGTGGTGAAGCGGTTCGCGGACACTGCGCTCGACCGCTTCGCTGGCGCGCTGGCCGCGATGCTGTGGCTGTCGCTCACGTGGTGGCTCGGCATTGCCAACAACCCGGCGCGGCTCAGCTGGGTGAGCTACGTGGTGCTCGGCGTGGTGGCGGTGTGGATCCTCGCCGTCCGCTCCCTGCGCGGCGGCTACATCAACGCGTATCGCACGCTCCTCGGGATCACGCCCCCGACGGGACCCGGCCGCGTGATGAACGAGCGCGGGCGCCAGCGCGTCGCGCAGTTGCTCTCGAACCTCCATCACGACGCCGCCAAGCGCCACCGCGCGCTGCGAGAGATGACGTCGCTGCAGGCAACGAACGCCGAGCTCGGGCTCGAGCCGGGCCAGGTCGACCCGCACATCAAGATCGAGCTCGATACGCTCGAGCTCCTGCAGCGTGTCGACCAGATGCTGCCCACGTGGAAG
>JAYTLP010000009.1:0-5853 GCA_043729375.1 Myxococcales bacterium | reverse complement strand
TCCCACGAGGTGCCCCCCGCGGCGACGAGCGCGAGATCGGTGGCGCGCATGCGCGCGGCCATGTCGTCGACGGCGGCCTCGATGCGGATGGCCGCGCGGGCGCCGGCGGGCACGACCAGCTGGCGAGCGCGAGGATTCGCGGAGCCCGCAACGAGCAGGACCTCAAGGCCATCGAGCGGCGCGAGCGCCTCGAGGGCGCGCGGGGCGAGCTGGGCGGTGTCGGCGCCGCCGAACGTGACGAGCACGCGGCGCGCGATGTCCGGGACTTCGGGCAAGGGCGACGGATCACGGAACTCGCGCCGGAGGAGCACGTAGTCGAGGCCGAGCAGCAGCTGCGGCGGGGGGCTAAGCGTCGCGTAGAGCGCGCAGGACGCGTGCGCGTTCTGGTTGAGCACGAGGGTCGCGGCGGCGGTGGCGGTCTCGCCGGCGTCGTCGACGACGAGGAGCCGGAGGCCGGCCGCGGCGAGCGCGGTCTGGTAATCCGCGCCGAGGTGGTACCCGTCGACCACCGCGAAGGCCGCACCGTGCTCGCGCGCGGCACGCACCGTGGCCTCGGGTGTGGAGATGCGCAGCACGTGGGCGCCGGCGCGCTCGAGGCAAGCTGCGAGCGCGTCCGGCACTTCGCTCACGGCAAAGATGACGCGGCCGCCGCCTCCGAGCCACGCCTCGGCGAGCGCGAGGCAGCGCATGACGTGCCCCACACCGATGCTCGCGCTCGCGTCCGCGCGAACGAGCAGGGCCTCGCCGGACGTCGCGGTCGCGAGGGCGGTCATCTACGTGCTCGCGACTTCGCCGAGCGTGGCGATCACGCGCTCCACGTCGGCGTCGGTGAGCGCCGGGTACATCGGGATGCTCAGGCAGCTCGCGTAGTACGCGTCGGTGCCGGGGAACGAATGACCGGCCACGAACGGCTGGTAGTCAGGATGCAGATGCACGGGAACGTAATGAACCTGGGGAAAGATCCCCTGCTCCCGGAGCTCGAGGTACATCGCCTTTCGCCGCGCGGCGACGCTCTCGAGCGACTCACCACTCCGCGCCGCGAGGCGCACGACGTAAAGGTGATATGCGGACGTGATGCCCTCGGGCACGCGCAGCGGCGCAAGGAGAGACGTGAACGGCGCGCGCGCGAACGCGGCGTCGTACTGCTTCGCGATGGCGCGGCGGCGCGCCACGAAGCCAGGAAACTTCTTCGCCTGCGAGACGCCGAGCGCACACTGGATGTCGGTGAGGCGATAGTTGTACCCGAGCGATTGCTGCTCCTGGTACCAGGGCCCGTCGTTGCGCGTGAGCTTGGCGGGGTCGCGCGTGATGCCGTGGGTACGCAGCTCCAGGAGCTTCGCGTGAAGCGCGTCGTCGTTGGTGGTGATCGCGCCGCCCTCGGCCGTGGTGAGGTGCTTGACCGGGTGGAACGAGAGGATGGCCATCGCCGTGTGCGCGCACGAGGCGGCACGGAACGTCCTTCCTTCATGCTCGTATTCGGCGCCCAGCGAGTGCGCAGCGTCCTCGACGACGAGCGCGCCGCACGCGCGAGCGATCTGCGCGACCGCGACGAGGTCGGCGGTGGCACCCGAAAAATCTACGGGCACGATGACGCGCGGCTTCTTCCCGGCGGCGGTGAGCTGCGCGACCGCCTTCTCCAGCCCGCGCATCGACATGAGGCCGGTATCGGGGTCGACATCGACAATGTGCGGGGCGCCACCGCAGTACCGGATGCCGTTCGCCGAGGCGACGAACGTATTCGAGGAGGTGATCCCGACGTCGCCGGGGCCAACCCCCGCGGCCAGGCTCGCGAGATGCAGCGCAGCGGTGCCGCTCGACACCACGACGGTGTGCTTCGCGCCCGTGATCTCGGACAGCGCCGCCTCGAAGCGTGCGACCGTCGGCCCCTGCGTGAGCCAGTCGTCGCGCAGCTGCGCGGTGACCGCCGCCACGTCGTCGTCGTCGATGAGCTGCTTGCCGTACGGGAGCGTCTTCATCTTAAGCGAGCTCAGAGGGCCGCGCCCGGTGCCAGGAACGGATCGAGGATCTTCTCGTCGGCGATGTAGCGCAGGATCTCTTCCTTCGACATGAGCGTGTCGGTGCCGCTGTTCCACTCCTGCGTGGTCGGCGGACGCCCCGCGTAGTGGCTCCGCAGCTCGAGCGCCATCGTGTCGTTGGTGTCGGGCGAAGGCAGGACGACCAGCATGCGCTCGATGTCGACGGTGCGCGCCACCTCGTCGGCGGAGATGAGCTCTTCGTAAAGCTTTTCGCCGGGGCGCATGCCGGTCTTCACAATGTCGAACGTCCGCTTACCGAGCGCCTCGGCCATGGCCGCCGCGAGGTCGACGACCTTGAGCGCGCGCATCTTCGTGACGAAGACCTCGCCGCCCAGCATCCGATGACCGGCGTCGAGCACGAGCTCGGCGGCGTCCCTGATGCTCATGATGTAGCGGGTCATCTGGTCGTGGGTGAGCGTGACCGGCTCCCCGCGCAGGATCTGGCCGGCGAAGATCGGGACCACCGAGCCGCGCGAACCGATCACGTTGCCGAAGCGCACCGCGGCGAACCTGGTGCGCTTGGTGCCCTTGATCTCGTTGGCGGCGATGACGAGGCGCTCGCCCATCATCTTCGAGGCACCCATCACGTTCGTGGGGTTGACGGCCTTGTCACTGGACGTGAAGATCACGCGGTCCACGTCGGCATCGAGCGCGGCGCGGATGACGTTGTTCACGCCCTGAAGATTGGTCTGAACGACCTCGAACGGGTTGTACTCGCCGAGGCCGACGTGCTTTAGCGCGGCGGTGTGAAAGACGACGTCGACGCCGGCCATCGCGAAGCGCAAGCGGTCGAGGTCGCGGATATCCCCGAGCTGCGGCGCAATGCGACCCTTGCTGCCCACGCGCTGGTGCAGAAAGAAGAGCTCGGTCTCGGCGTGGTCGAAGCAGCGCACGGCCTTCGCCACGGGGGCAAGCTTCTCGGTCAGCGCGGACCCGATGGTTCCGGCCGCGCCCGTGATGAGCACCGTCTTGTCTTTAACGTACGTCAGGTCGACCATCGGATCTCCAGGTGCCACGCCAGCCCCTGCCATTCATGGGGGCGGCGCCCTACAGTCGGCGAGATAGCATATCGAGCGGTCCGCGCCGAAGCCGGAGGGCGAAAAACGGGTCTCGGGCACCCGTCGTCACGGCGGATGCGCGGCCGGAGCGGCCGGCGGCGGGCGCTGCGAGAGCTCGACGATCCGCGCCGGCCAGCGCGGATCCTCGGGATGGCGCGCCGCCAGTGCGTTGTACGCCCAGAGCCCTTCGGCGAGGAGGCCGTCGTTGGAGCCGAGCTCGCCGACCTTCTCGAGGAGGTCGTCACGGTCGGGAGCGAGGTCGAGGACGCGTCGATAGAGAAGGACGGCCCGGGCCATGTGCCCGCGGGACTCCTCCATGTTGCCGGCCCAAAGATAGAGGTCCACACAGTCCGCGGCCGCCCCGCAGCCGCTTCGTACGAGGCGCTCGAGCGCTAGCTCGCCGCGACGGATCTCCTTGCTCTCGAGGGCCAATGTGATGAGCTCGCGCTGGCAGGCAGCCTGGTCGGTCACGCCTTCGATGGCTCTCGCGAGAGCATCGATCCCCGTCCCCGCCTCGCCGTTCGCGACACCGAGGCGCGCGACGAGCAGGTGCGGCTCGCAGCGCGTCGGCTCGCGGGCCACGAGCATCCCCGCAGCCACGAGCCCCTCCTGGATGCACGCCTTGCCGACGCACCACGGCGCGCCCTCCGTGGCATCGAGCGCGGCCGCCTCGGCGCGGCGGCGGAGTGGCCCCAACGCACCCGGAGAGCGGCGCTCGATCTCTGCATCGAGCGCGGCCGCAGTGGCTGGCAGGCGATTCTTGAGCGCCACGACGAGCTCGTCGAGGAGCTCGATACCCGCGGGGCCGTCCGGCACGAGCTCGAGCGCGCTGTCGCTGTCGTCGACGAGGCGCACGCCCTCCTTCACCACCTGCTCGCGCAAGTCCGCGTCGTACGCGTAGGCCAGCCGGTACTCGAGCCGTGCCTGTGCGGCGTGAGACGCGCCGAGGCTCCGGGCGAGGACGAAGTGTGCGCGGCCGAAGCGCGGGTTGCGGTCGAGCGCGCGCGCGACCCACGGGACGACGCCTCCCTCGTCGTTCGTCTGCGCGCGGACCGCGCCCATGAGCGGGAGGAAGGGTTCGCTCGGGTATCGCAGGATCGCGGCTCGGATAACCGTCCGGAAGCGCTCCGGAGAGAGCGTCTTGTCGTTCGCCAGCGAGCTCAGCGTGCGGCGGTCGTCAGCGAGCGTGTGGTACGCGTCGGGCAGCACGAGAGCGCCCGCGACGAGCGCGCCGACCACCGCGACTCCGGCGGCGTAGCGCATGGCGACCGTTCGCCTACGCCCATTCGCGCCGCGCGAGCTGGTCGCGCGCCCGCTCACCACGATCGCGACGCACACGGCGACGAGCGCCACGACGCCGGGGACCTCGAGATGAAAGTCGACGAGGTCGCTGAGCACGAGCGCCACCACCGCGGCCCAGGCCCCCACCGCGGGGCGCACCGCGCGAAGCAGGACCTGCGGGCGAAACGCCCAGCCCATGAGGCCAACCGCGAGGAGCGTTACCGGGACTCCCCACTCCACCGTCCACTGCACGAGGAGGTCTTCGGGGTTCGTGAACGAGAGGTACGTCGTTCCTTGCCACACCGACGAGAACATGGCCTCGAAGCCGCCACGGCCCGTACCGAACCACGGCGAGGCACGGATCAGCTGGAGCGAGCTGTTCGCGAGCTCTACCTTCGTGAGCTCGCGGCTCTGGAGGCGGTCAGTCGCAATATCCGACAGCGCCAGGCTGGCCATGAACGCCGCTGCAATGGCGCAGATCGCGAGGATACCCGCGTTGGCGCGGCCGCTGTCGAAGCGACGCTTCGCGAAGATCGTCAGCGCGAGGGTGAGTACGACGCCGAGCACGAGCCCGCCGGTGGCGCCGCGCGAACCTTGCCAGACACTCGTGGCCGCGAGGACCAGCGCGGCGCTGAGCGCCAGTGGACGCGGAAGTGCGCGGCGCGCGATGAGCGCCCAGGTCGCGACGCACGCGCCGACGTTCACGTACGCCGCGAGGTGATTGAGGTTGAGGAGCGGCGCAAAGTGGCCGACGCGGTACGCGTGGAGATCTCGCGGGCGATAGATCCCGAAGACCTTCTCCGCGCCCAACGCCTGGTGCGCGAGCGCGCTGATCGCCATCGCGCTGCTGGAGAACACGACGAGCCGGATCAGGAATGCCTCGCCGTGCTCGAGCTGCGCGACGCGCAGGGACGAGAGCAGGATGCACCCGTAGAAGAACCCCTTCAGGACCTCCAGGCGCGTCGCGGCGGGCGCAATGGTGAGCGGATGCCACGTAGGTCCGACCTCGCGGAGCGGCGTGAGCGCGCGGTCCCAGATGTCGGCATTGGAGGGTGCGAGCACGCGCGTCACGCCCGCCGGGAGCGGCACCGCCTGGAGAATCGTGAACGCGAGCAGCAGCACGAGGGCGCTCAGCGCCCAGCGCGTGGCCCGTGAGGGCGGCCCGGCGGGCTCGATCGACAGGAGCCCGCACGCGAGCGCGGCAAGCGCGCTCATCACCACGAGGATCTCGCCCGGCAGCGACCCCATGGCCAGGGCCGACGCCGGGACCACCAGCGCGAAGAGCCACTTGCCGACCGTCGTCGCACGCGATTCGGCGCGGAGGGGCGGCATGGCGCGAGATGATAGCCTGCTGGGCAACGTGGAACCTCTCCATCCGTCTTCCATGAAGAACTTCGCGCTCACCGGCGCTGCCGGGTTCGTCGCGCCTCGGCACATGCGCGCGATCCGCGATACCGGCCACCGGCTCGTCGCGGCGG
>JAYTLP010000008.1:0-6480 GCA_043729375.1 Myxococcales bacterium | reverse complement strand
CAGCGTTATCGCGAGCACGGGTCAACGGGGCCGGGTGAGGCGGCGGTAGGAGGACAGAACGAGAGTAGAGCGGTGTAGTGCGGTGGCGACACGGCCATCCACGGTAACGTGGGCCCGTCGGAGGGGTCAAGTTTCGACCCTTCGCCCCACGAGGTGTGCGCCCGCCCGCGCGACTACTCCTTCAGTCCGTGCTTGACCTTGATCGCGTCCATGGAGCGCTTGTACTCGACGTCCCAAGCAGAAGAGCCCTCTTCGAGGTTCTTGATGCGCTGGCGCACTTCGGCGTCGAGCTCCTCGTCGACCAGCATGTGCTTCTTCAGCAGCTCCTTGGTCTTCTTGCGGAGGACGACATCGTCGGCATAAACCTCGTCGATGAAGCGCGACTGCATGAACGACTCGAGCATCTGGTTGGCGATGTACGAGGTGGACTCTTCGCCGAGCGCAAAGCCCTTCTCCTCGGCGAGAGCACGCTTCACCTTGCCGAACTGTCCGAAGCCGAGCTGCCGCTTCTCGAGCGTGTCCTTGGCCTGATCGGTGAACTCGCGATCGAGCCGAACGTACTCCTTCAAGATCGCCTCGATGTCGAGCTGCGCCTCGGGGATATCGTTCACCTCGATGTCGCCGGCGTCGCCGAGCGTGCGGATGAGCTCCTCCGCAATGGTTGGAATCTTCGAGGTGTAAAGCTTCATCTGCGTCGCTGCTCCTTGGCCTTGGCGCCGCAATATAGGAGGCGCTCTCCGCCATTGCAACGCGATCGTGTGTAGACTTTTGTCGTGACCACGCTTCCGCGCAAGCTGGTGGTCGCCGCGCTCTGCTCCGATGCCCGCGGGCGCGTGCTGCTCACCAAGCGCCTTGTCGATCAGCCGATGGGAGGACTGTGGGAGCTGCCGGGCGGCAAGGTGGAGCCCGGCGAAGCCCCGTCGGTGGCCCTCGCACGCGAGATTGCCGAGGAGCTCGGCTGCGCGTGCGCGGTGGGCACCGTGTACGACGTGGTTCACCACGTGTACCCGCGCTTCGAGCTCGTCCTCCTCGTGTACCGCGTGGAGCTCGTCGGCACACCGACACCCCGCCAGGTGGAGCGCCTGGTGTGGGTGGTTCCCTCGGAGCTGGGGCGCTACGAGGTGCTGCCGGCGGACGTGGAGCTCGTGCGTACGATCGCACGGCGCGGCTTCGTAGATCCGCGGCCCGTCGCGTGCTCCTTCGACGACCTCACGCGCGACCCACGGCGAGGGGGCCTCGGCAGCCACTACCTGCGCCTGCGCCTCGACGAGGAGATCGATCGTGCCGCGCGATACACCAGGCCGCTGTCGCTCGTGCTCGTGGATGTCGACGATCTCGGCGCCATCAACGATCGGCACGGGCGCAGCGTCGGCGACGAGGTCCTCGCCCAGCTCATGGAGGTCACAACCGACAATGCTCGCGCCATCGACCGCGTGGGCAGCTTCTCGCGCGGTGGGTTCGCCCTCGTGCTGCCCGAGACCCCGGCGGGCGCCGCGCTCGGCATCGCGGAGCGGTTGCGGGCAGAGGTCGCGGGCCGTCGGTTCGCGGCCCTGACGGTGGCCGCCGCGAACGTCGAGGTGCGGTGCACCGTCTCGTGCGGGGTCGCGAGCACGCGGGGTGGCGGCGGCGCCGACACGATGCGCCTCGAGGCCCGTGCCGACGGCGCGCTGTGGCGGGCCAAGGTGGCGGGTCGCAACCGCACCGTCGTGGACTCTGCGGGGCTCGAGCTCTGAGTTGACCTGACCCGCTCCGCAGCCTAGCCTGGAGCACGTGGCAACAAAGTTGACGGGTGGCCGGTTCACCGTCGGTGCGCCGCTCGTCGGCGGTGCCGAAGCCGACGTCTACCTCGCTCGCGACGCCGACGGTACCGACGTCGTCGTCAAGTGCGTTCGAGGGAGCGACACCGGTCGCGCCCGGCTCGTCGCGGAGTTCGAGCGGCTGCAGGCCCTCGCGAGCCCGTATCTTCCGACGGTGCTCGCGATCGGCGAGGCAGGCCCGGACGAGGCGCTTCCGGCGGGGACGGTCTTCGTCGCGATGGAGCGGATCACCGGCGATGACGCGCGGACCGCCTGCAACGCAGCGAATCATCGTGCCAACGAAGTTGCGCGGGTGCTGTCGGATGCGTCGATGGCCCTCGATGCGCTTCACGAGAGCGGGATCGTGCATCACGACGTGAAGCCCGCGCATCTCCTCCGTGACACCCACGGTCGCTACCGGCTCATCGACCTCGGCCTAGCCCGCAGCCGGAGCGACGAGCCCGGACCTGCGCGCGGCACGCTGGCGTACCTCTCGCCAAACGCCCTCGTCGGTGTCAGCGAGCCGGCGGTGGACCTCTACGCGCTCGGAGTCACGGGCTACGAGCTGCTCTCGGGTCGTCTGCCGTACGCGGCGTCTACGCCGGCCCAGCAGCTCGCTGCAGGGGCCGCGCTTCCGGCATCGCCGAGCGGGCCACGCGCCCTCGTCGAGCTCGTCGAGGCGCTGCTCGATCCGCAACGGTGCCCGAGCCGTGCAGCGCTGGTCGCCGACGAGCTCGCGCGTGCCGGCCTCGTGCCGCGGGCGCTCGCTGCGCCGAGGATCGTGGGGGACGTCGGTTTCGTGGCGCTGCTCGACGGCCGCGCTCGCGTCCTCGACGCGCTCGAGCGAGCGCCGGCGCTCGTCGCGCTCGTGGGCCTCGCCGGCAGTGGCCGCACGCGCCTCGTCGTAGAGCTGCACCGACGCCTCCTGGTCGCGGCCCTGCGCTCGGGCGCCCCCCCGCCGCACCTCCTGTCTCCATCGCTCCCCGAGGCGGCGCGACGTCTCGAGATCGACGCCACGCCGGACGACGGCCTCGCCGCACGAGTCCTCGCGGCTATCGGCGACCGACCGGCGCTGCTGCACCTCACCGCACCCGACGAGCTCCGGCGCCTGCGCGACGCCCTCGTGCTGCGTGCGGCGCCAGGGCTCCGCGTGATCATCGAGTCGGATGCACGCCTTCGCGACATCCCCGCCATCGAGGTGCCCCCTCTGTCGCCCGCCGAGGTCTCCCGCATCGCGAACCGGCTCGCGGGTCCTCTGGCCAGCGAGGTGGTCGAGGCGCTCGGCCGCCTCGCGCAGGGAAGGCCGCGCGATCTCGTCGAGCTGGTCCGCGACGCCGGCGCACGCGGGCCCATCACGCTCGCGGGCCTGCGCAGCCTCGACGTGGGACACCTCGGAGCGGCGCACGCGCAGGCGCTTCCCGAGGAGCTGCGTTGCGCCGTGGCCACCTTGTGGCTCCTCGATCGCCCGCACGTGCTGCCGCCGCGCGTGCAGCATGCGCTGGCGCGCCTCGGCCTGGTCGTGGAACATCGCGGTCGGACGAGTCTCGAGAGCGACGGGGTGGGGCGTGCGGCCTTCGAGGCCCTCGCCGATCGCGACGCGCTCGTGGCTGAGCTGATCGAGGGTGCCGACGTGCTGGACGCTGCCTGGGTGACCCACCGGAGCGAGCATCCCGACGCAGCGCTCCACGCGGGTCTCGCGGTCGCGGGCATCCTCGCAGGAACCGTCCGGGCGCCGCTCGACCGGGCGCTCGCGCTGGCTGCGCGGGGCGCGGGGCACCAGGTCGGCGAGCTGCTGTTCTCGGCTGGGCGCTACGAGGCGGCGCTCAAGCACCTCCGCGGCGATCGCCGTGGGCTGCCCACCCTGGCGCGCGCGTTGCGAGCGCTCGGTCGCCATGACGAGGCGCTCGCGATGACGGAAGACAGCGTGGACGACGAGGTGTCGAGCATCCTTGGCGTGGTGCGTGCGCGCCTCCGGCACGACGTGGGCCAGCCGGTAGACCTACCCGACGAGAGTAGCGATGCATGGGCACGCGCCGAGCGCCTCGAGCTCCTCGGGCTGCAGGCGCTCCGTCGAGGCGAGCTGTCGTGCGCGCGTGCAGAGTTCGAGGCGCTGGCCGATCGGACGACCTCGCCCCGTCGGCTCGCTCGCGTCGCCAGCCTGCTCGGCATGGTCGAGCAGGCGGACGGGACGCTGACGCGAGCAGCGGCGCGGTATGCGGAGGCGCTCGCGCTCGCCGAGCAGGACGGTGACCCCCACGGCGCCGCCGTCTACATGCAGAACCTCGGCGGGGTGCTCCGAGAGCTCGGCGAGTATGCGCAGGCCCTACCCATGCTCGAGCGCGCGGTCGAGGTCCTGTGCAGCCTCGGCCGCGCGGACGAGGCTGCGCTCGCGCGCTTCAGCCTCGGCAACCTGCAACGCTCGCTCGGGGACCTCGAGGCCGCCGCGACGTGCGCGGTCGACGGCTCGCCGACGTGGTCTGCGCTGCTCCTCGCCGACATCGACCGTCAGCGTGGCGACGACGAGGCGGCGCTCGCACGCTACGACGCGCTCGGCGAGGTCGACGCCGCCGAGCGACCGTACGTCCTCGCCAACCGCGCCGAGACCCTCGCCGAGCTGGGCCGCGAGGATGAGGCGCGAGCCGTCCTCGCCGAGCTGGGTGCGCTGTCGTCGCCGACGCCGGCGGCCGCACGGCACGTCCTGCTCGCGAGCGCTCGCGCCCTCCTTGCGCTCGACGCCGGGCCACTCCCGGGAGACCTGCGCATCGCGCTCGATGCCGAGTCGCGCGGCGCGCGAGCGCAGCATGCACGCGAGCGTGCGCTGCGCGCCGAGATCCTGCTGCTGCGTGATGCAGCCCGCCGGGACGACCACGACGAAGCCAGAGTTCACCTGACCAACGCCACCACGCTCCACGAGGAGATCCTCATGCGCACCCCCGAGCTCCGGCGCGCCGCGCTCGCCGACGATCCCGACGTGCGGCGCCTCGCGGCGCTGCTCGATACCGCACGAAGCGCGGCACCAGCCGCGGTGTCTGCACCGGCTGACGGTGCGCTGCGCAAGCTCCTCGAGATCAACAAGCGCCTCAACTCCGAGCTCCAGCTCGACCGACTGCTCGAGCTCATCCTCGACACGGTGATCGAGCTCTCGAGGGCGGAGCGCGGATTTCTCCTCCTGCGTGGCGAGACTGGGGCGCTCGAGGTGCGGCTCGAGCGGAATGTCGACGCGAAGGTTCGGGAGGGGGTGGCGGCGTTCTCGCGCAGCATCGCGGAGCGCGCCGCTGCCGAAGGCGAACCCATCGTCACGGTCGATGCCACGGACGACCGTCGCTTCGAGGCCGCGCTCTCCATCGTCGATCTGCATTTGCGCTCGGTCCTCGCGGTGCCGCTGTCGGTGAAGGGACGTCTCGTGGGCTGCGTTTACGTCGACCACCGTGCGCGCGTGGGCCTGTTCAAGCCAGAGGACGTCGCGCTCGTGGTCGATCTCGCCGAGCAGGCGGCCATCGCCGTGGAGAACGCGCGCCTCCTCGCCGACAACCGCCAGAAGGAGGAGCACGTCCGCGCGCTGAACGCCGCGCTCGAGGAGAAGCTGGCCGTGCAGGCGGTCGAGCTCGAGGGGCTGCACCGCGAGATGCGCGAGGCGCGCCGCACCCTCGGCGTGCGCCACGACTACACCGGCCTCGTCGGCAACACGCCGCGCATGGTCGAGCTCTTCCGCCTGCTCGACCGTGTGACCGAGACCGCACTACCGGTGGTCATCTACGGCGAGTCGGGCACGGGCAAGGAGCTGGTCGCACGCGCCATCCACCACAACGGGCCACGTCGCAAGGCCGCGTTCGTCTCGGAGTCGTGCGCGGCCATCCCGGAGTCGCTGCTCGAGGCCGCGCTCTTCGGCCACGTGCGCGGCGCGTTCACCGGCGCGCAGGGCGAGCGCCGCGGCCTGTTCGAGATCGCCGACGGCGGCACGCTCTTCCTCGACGAGGTGGGCGAGATGTCTCCCGGCATGCAGGTGCGCCTTCTGCGCGTGCTCCAGGAGGGAGAGTTCCGACGCGTGGGCGGTGAGAAGCTGCTGAAGGTCGACGTGCGCGTGCTCGTCGCGTCGAACCAGGACCTCGGACGGATGGTGGAGGCGGGCCGGTTCCGCGAGGACCTCTTCTACCGGCTGAACGTGGTGCGCGTCGGGTTGCCGCCGCTGCGCGAGCGTGCGGCCGACATCCCGCTGCTCGTCGAGCATTTCCTCGCGCGGCGCGCCGACGGACGAGGCATCACGCGGCGCGCGCTCGACCGGCTCGTGAGGTTCCGCGGGCCCGGGAACGTGCGGCAGCTCGAGAACGAGCTCGCCCGCGCGGCCTCACTCTGCGACGGGGCCATCGACCTGGCCGACCTGTCCCCGCAGGTGCAATCGGGCCTCGAGGAGGCCGAGACCGCCGCGCCCGAGGCGCTCGATCTGCACGCGCGCGTCGAGCAGCTCGAGCGGACCCTCGTCGAGGAGGCGCTCAACCGTTCGGCAGGAAACCAGAGCCAGGCCGCGCGGCTGCTGGGGCTCTCTCGCTTCGGGCTGCAGAAGAAGATGGCGCGCTACGGGATGAGGGCGCCGCGCTGAGGCGCCACCGAGATTGACGGCTCGCCAACCCGGTTGCCAGGGTGGCATCCGGGTTGGCGAGCGCTCTACATCCGGCCCTGGCCCGTG
>JAYTLP010000007.1:0-4493 GCA_043729375.1 Myxococcales bacterium | reverse complement strand
TGGCAGCGCCGGCCATCGACACCGCGCGCTCGCGCACGGCGTCCTTCCACTTGCTGCGCGGCACGATGGCATCCACCAGGTTCCACTGCACGGCGCGTTTTCCGCGCACGCCCTCGGCGGTGGTCGAGAAGAGATCGGCGAGGTCGCGTCGCACCTTGCGCTTGTCGACGACGCGCGTGAGGCCGCCGGTGCCCGGAAGTACGCCGAGCAGCGGCACCTCGGGCAGGCTCACAGTGGAGGACCCATCGTCGACGAGGACGGCCTGATCGCACGCCAGCGCGAGCTCGTATCCGCCGCCGGCGGTCGGACCCGAGCACGCGGCGAGGAACTTGATGCCCGAGTGCTGGCTCGCATCCTCGATGTAGAGGCGAGTCTCGTTGGTGAACTTGCAAAAGTTCACCTTGAACGGGTGCGACGACATTCCGAGCATGTGGATGTTCGCGCCGGCGCAGAAGACCCGATCGCGGCCGGAGCCGACCACCACGGCGCGGACCTCGGGGTGCTCGAAGCGGATGCGCTCGATCGCGTCGGCAAGCTCGAGGTCCACCGACAGGTCGTACGAGTTGAGCTTGAGGTCGTACCCCGGTCTCAGCGCGTGCTCGGGATCGACGGCCATGAGCAGCTGCGCGATGCCGCTGCCGTCCGTCGGGAGCTCGAGCTTCCAGTGGTGATACGCACCGGGCGTCGTCTCGAAGGTGATGGCGGGTTGCGCTGTCGAAGGCTCGGCCATGCCTCGTTGTACCCGGAAGATCCGGGGCTCGCAAGCGCTATAGTGCGTTGACTTTGCAACCAGATAAGCATTATAGTGCTCTGGTCATCGTGACTCTCCTCGTCGCCATCGGTCAGCGCGTGCGGATGCTGCGCGAGCAGCACGGGATCACCCAGAAGGCGCTCGCAGAGCGCGCGGGGCTGTCGTTGCGCTTCTTGTCCGAGGTCGAGAGGGGACAGGGGAACATCTCGGTGACGCGGCTCGCCGATCTCGCGCACGCGCTCGGCGTCGGACCGACGACGCTGTTTCCGGACGACGGCAACCGCATCGCCGAGCGAGTCGCGCTCCTCGGGCTGCGGGGCGCCGGCAAGAGCTCGGTGGGGCGCGCGCTCGCCGAGCTGCTCTCGCGGGACTTCATCGAGCTCGACGAGGAGATCGAGCGCACGGCCGGGCTCCAGCTCGCCGAGATCTTCGAGATCCACGGAGGGGAGCACTATCGAAGGCTCGAGCGTGAGGTCCTCCGGACGACGCTCGCGAAGGACCGTGCATTCGTGCTGGCGACGGGCGGCGGCCTCGTCTCCGACGCGGAGTCGTGGTCGCTGCTGCGCCGGAGCACCCGGACGGTGTGGCTCCGCGCCACGCCCACGCAGCACTGGCAGCGCGTCGTGGGGCAGGGTGACGCGCGCCCGATGGCCGACCGCCCACGGGCCATGACCGAGCTGCGCGCCCTGCTGGCCGCACGCACACCGCTCTATGCGGAGGCCGACGTTGTCGTGGATACGGGAGAACTCGGCATCCAGGCGGTTTCGCAGCTGGTACGGGAGCGGCTCGCGGCGCTGTAGCCGGCACTCCGGTGTTCAGGCACGACTCCCATCGAGGAGCATGGTGCGGTGCCGAAAACTTGCGACGAGCTGCTCATTTGCGACGCCACGGACGCCACGTCAGGGCGCAGGTGCAGCAGATGACGCAGGAACGCCCCATTCCACCAGCTTGCCCCGGCTCTTCCGGACCTGTAGCGCGTCGTTCCGCGCGGATCAACGCGCTGCACGACGGGCATCCTCGTTGCACCGCCCTCTCCGCATGCGCACCTACAAGATCGCTTTCCTCATCGCCGTCCCTGCCGTCCTTCTCTCCGTCTTCGCCACGTATGGATTTGCGGACGTCAAGTCGCACAAGGAGGTGGGGAGCGACCCCGTGGCACTGTCCCGTGACGGCATGCTCCCGGGGTTTCCGGACATCGCGCCGCACCCCATCGACTCCCGCCTCGAGGGCGCTGGTCCGATGATCGCATCGCTGGGCAACTCGGTGAGCGGGCGCGGGCTCGATCAAGATCCCGGTGCGCCCGGTGCGTCGCCTGGCACCGCGGGTGCGGAGGCAGGCGCAGCCGCGAGCCAGGCGGTGAAGCAGGGCGAGAAGCTCGACGACGAGAAGATCCTCGACATCGCACACATCGCCAACGTCGGCGAGATCGACCAGGCGAAGCTTGCCTCGACGCGCGCCCGCGACCCGCGGGTGAAGCAGTACGCGCGGGCGATGATCACGCACCACACGGCGGCCGAAAACAAGGAGGCCGACGTCGTGCGCAAGAAGAGCCTCAACATGGTCGCCTCGAAGACGAGCGACACGCTGCAGAACGACGCCAAGACCACCTACGACATGCTGAAGAACAAGAGCGGCGCGGAGTTCGACCACGCATACGTCGACGCGCAGGTGAAGCAGCACCAGGCACTGCTCACGCTCATCGACAACCACCTCACGTCCTCCGCCACGGACCCGGCGGTCAAGGATCTCGTGAACGGTCTCCGCCAGACCGTGCAATCGCACCTCGGTCAGGCCAGGGCACTGCAGCCGGACCTCAAAAAGTAGGTTGAGCCGGCGCACCCGGCCCCGACCTGACCGGCTGCTGCGCTGGCCACGACGTCGGCGTGACTTCGAGGCTCTACGCCGCCGTCACGCGGCACGCGGCCTGCTCACCATCCTGGAGTGCGCGCCTCCTTCATCGCAGCCTCCTTCCTCGCGTCCGTCGGTATCGCCGGGGCCGCGCCGCCGACCGACCGCGCGCGGCCCGTCCATCTCCTCTCGGACGCGCTCCTCGCGCGCGTGCGGCCGGCAACGCGCCGGAATGCGGGCGCGCTCGTCGACTTCAGGTCGGACGTGTCGAGGGCGTCCGGCGTGCTCGTCTCGGTGCAGCCCGCGGCGGGAGGTGGCTATCGCGGCCTCGTGCTCACCGCCGAGCACGTCGTCCAGGACGCGTGGCAAAGGAGCAAGCTCGACACGCTCACCCTCGCCGACGGCACGCGGGTCCACGCACCGAAGGTGCTCTCGACCGACCGGACCCTCGACTACGCGCTCGTCGAGATATCGATGGCGACGAGGCCGAACGTCCAGACGGCAAAGATCGACCGGACGCTCCCGAAGCAGGGCACGGCCGCGTACTCGCTCGGCGGGCATACGTCGCTCGCCTGGTACGGCATCGCGGGCTTCGTGCACGGTACGCGCGAAGGCCTCGCGGCGACCCAGAAGCAGCTTGCCGCCAACCTCGACGCCGACACGCGCTCGATCTCGACCGGACACATCACGAGCGAGGGTACGCGCGCTGGCGAGAGCCAGGGCGGGTTCGAAGGCAACAGGATGCTGCTGAGCGACATCGCGAGTGCGCCCGGCGGGGGCGGCGGCCCCGTGTTCGATTCGAAGACGCACATGCTCATCGGGCTGACCCCGCGCGGCGTGCGTGGCGTGGCCGCGACGCGATGGCATCTACCGGAGGTCGCGGGTCAGTCTCCGGTCGCGGACGTCGTCACGCACATCCAGGACCGGTTGAAGACCGGCAAGATCGACGAGGCCTCGCGCGCCCTCGTGCAGTCGTGGCTTGCGGAGAATTGACGCGCGCTACCGCATCCCTCGCCAGCGGGTCGCGAGGGCCGCTAGCCCTGCCGCTCCACACATGAGCAGGAGCGGCACGCACTCCGCCACGTAGCGCTCCGTCGGGCACGGGTGAGCGATGGTTGCGTGCAGCAGCGATCGCGAGACGATGACTGCCGCAGCGACGGTGAACAGCAGCGCGTAGCGACGGAAGTAGCCGATCATCATCGCGAGACAGAGGCCGAACAGCACGGCTTCGCAGGTGCCGTAGACACGCTGGGATCCCGGCATCGCGAGCCAGCGGACGCGGATCGACATCTCGTAAACCGGGATCGGCGTCCACATGGACAGCAGGCGCTGCGCGGGAAGCACGAGATACTGGTGCCACGGGTGCGCCTTCGCACGGGCGCGCCCCATCTCGACGAAGCGCGCGTCGGCCTTGGCCGACAGCTTGTGTGCGTTGTACTCGCCGAGGACGTCGACGACCTGCTGCCGCTCCGCCGCGTCGTCGTACATGGCGGACAGCACGATGTTCGGCCGGTCCGGGTCGAGAGGCAGCCCGAGCGACATGGCCATGAGGTGGTAGCCCTCGCCGGGCTGGCCCGAGGCCCACGAGCGCATCCAGGTCATCACGCCGTTGCGCAACGGCGTGCCGTCCATGCCGAGCCACTCGGTGCCCTCCGCGTGCGGCGCACCGAACTCGATCCGGTTGCGGATCGGCCACGGCGACCACACGAGGAGCGCGAGCATCCCGAGCACGGCCGTCTGCGCGAATGCGCGACGCCACTCGGCGCGCCTGTTCCACCACAGCGCGACGAGCACGCCCGGGATGACCGTGAAGCTGTCCACGCGCATGAGCTGCATGAAGCCGAGCGCGACGCCCGCGCCGATCACGGGCAACAACGTGCGAGCTGCGCGCGCG
>JAYTLP010000006.1:0-7681 GCA_043729375.1 Myxococcales bacterium | reverse complement strand
GAGCCTCACCGCCGATGTGCTGCGCCTGCGCTCCGCGCTCGCCGCGGCATCGTGCGACCTTGCGGGCGGGGACGCGCGCGGTGTCATGGTGCGCACGGGGATCGACATCGCGCTGGCAAAGGTGCCCTCGTGAGGGCCGGTGACCTGCGCCGGTTCCTCGCCACCGTGCCCGACGATCATGAGGTCATCATCCGGTGGAACGACGATGACTGTTGCCATGTCGCCGGGGTCGCGAGCGCTCACGTTGAGACCGGGTGCGCCGAGACGCCGGCGCTCATGCTGGACGCCGATACCGAGGAGGATTGCTCGTGACGCGCCCCGAAGCGGCAACGCGCCTGCTCGCCCTCGGCGCCGCGCTCCCAGGGCTCGCGGGCGCGCACCTCGTCGAGGCGGGGGACGTGCTCGCGCGCGGGACCGCCGAGCAGCGGGGCAACGCGCTGGTGGCGCTCGTGCGCATGGCCTCGGTGCTGCGCATCGCGGGCGGGCCGGCGGCGGACGTGTACGGAGAGGCGGCGCAGCTCGCCGCGGAGGTGGTGCTGTGAAGTTCAAGGAACGAGAGGCTATTACGAAGGCGATTCGCGCGTTCACCGCGGAGGCTCCCAACGCCGCCCCGAACAGCGACGCCGACCGCGCGATCGAGCGCCTCTCCGCGTTGCTCGACCCGAATACGTGGCCCGGCAAGAGCGACGAAGAGGTCCGGATGCTCGCGGAATGCAACGACGCCATGGCCGATCTGTGCGGCGACTTGTGCGACAAGATCAAGACCTTGCGCATCGCGGCCGAGGAGCACTTCGGCGGCGACTTCCGGTCGGTGCCCTCGTGAAGAAGCCGACGCTGACGAGGTGCCAGTGCAGCCCCGGTGCGAGCTACCCCGCGGCAAAGCATGTCGGCCGCTGCAAGCTCTTCTGGTGCAAGGGCTGCAAGGATTGGCGGCCGTGGTGCGAGGGCGGCGCGCGCGCTCACCGGGGCCGAGAGCGCGCTCTCGTCGCTGCCGAGTTGCCCGGCGTTGCCGGCCGCAGGTAGCCGGCGAGCACCGTGCGGCAAGCCGTCCCGCCCCGCCCCGTCGACGGCATGGTGATGGAGTGCATCGCGGGCCACCGTTTCGCCGGCACGCCCGCCGAACACGAGCAGGCCCGTGGCGCTCTCGCGGCGGCCGAGAGGCCGCGCAAGGTGGGCTCGCCGTGGTTCGACATCTGCGGCAAGTCGGCGCGCCCTGTCGACGGCGCCGATGGCGAGTCGGTCCACCGAGTCTGCGCGGACGCGATCGCGCTGCTCGATCGGCTCGCCGCGCTGGAGAGGGCGATCCTCTCCTCGGCTGGAGATGAAGCCCAGCGGGACGCCGTTGCCATCGCGACGATCGTTGTCGAGCGCACGGCGGCCATCAACTTCACGCACTGGTCACAGCACCTCGCCGCGGCGTTCCTCGCCCAGAGCAAGGCTCTCGCCGATCTCCGCGCCGCCGTGCTCAAGCTCTACGTCGAAGACATCATCCACGCCAACGACTGCGGCCAATATCGCCCCGCTGCGAGTCCGTGCGACTGCTACGTCACCGACATCGAGGCGTTGGTGAGCTTGGTCCGCGGGCCGGCGGCGACTGCAACAAACGAGGAGGGCTGATCCCATGGCAACGATCACGATCGACACGACGGCTGGCACGGTGGTTGTTGAGGGCTCGATTCCCTACGGCCACCACGTCGCGCCCTACCGGATGAAGCTCGCCGTTCGCGGTGAGCCGATGAAGGTCGAGCGGCTCAATTCTGGGACGTTCGACGCCGATGACATGGCAGCGGTGTGGAATGACGTGCTCCTCGAGCTGACACCGATCCTCTTGAGCGAGCGCGCTCGCGTCGAGGAGCTGGAGGTCGAGTTCCACGCGCTGGACGACGCGCCGCCCGACTCGGAGCCTGCGAACCCGATGATGGCCGTCGTCGAGGAGATCGTCGCCAAGGTCGACACGTGCGACCGATCGATGCGTGGTCGCCAAGCTCTGCGCGAGGAAGCGCGCGCGGCCAACTCAAAGGATCTCGCGAAGCGTCGCGCTGGACTTGTCGCGATCGGCGCCGAGAACATCTGCCAGCTCCTCGGGCTCGACAAGGTGATCGAGGCCATCGAGGGAGAGCCGGACGACGAGACGATCGCCAATCCTCGCGGGGTCGGGGAAGCGCTGGCCATCGAAGCGAACTGCATGTCGTTCCTCGCGGATGAGATCGAGGATGAGGTCGAGGCCAACGTGAAGCGGCGCGCGGTAACGAGTGTTGCGCGGGGCGAGGAGTAGAGACCATGGGCAAGACAACGATCGAGTGGACGAAGAACGCCGACGGCACCGCCGGCAAGACGTGGGGGGTGCTCCGCGGCTGCTCGCGGAAGTCCCCGGGCTGTGGAGGCGGGGGCTCGTTCTCAGGTGAGCCAGGCCAGCGCGGCGGATGCTATGCCGAGCGGATCGCTGGACGGTTCTCGGGCATCGATAAGAACGGCAAGCCCGGCGTCTTCGCGGGGTTCGCGACGATGACCGACAAGGGCGCGCGGTGGACTGGCAAGGTCGCGCTCGTCGTCGACGCGCTCGACGAGCCGCTGCGGGTCCGCACGCCGACGACGTGGTTTATCTCCATGTCCGACCTCTTCCACGAGGAGCTGACGAACGAGGAGATCGCGGCCGTGTTCGGCGTCATGGCGGCGTCGCCGCGGCACACGTTTCAGATCCTCACCAAGCGCTCCACGAGGATGCGGGATTGGTTCGCTTGGTTGGCGATCGAGCAGGAACGAGAAGGCGACATCTGGGTTCCGCTCCTCCGCGAGACGTGCGAGCGCGTTTCCGATCGGTGGGTGGAACGTCTCCACGAGGACGGCGCTGCCCGTTCACCCGAGCAGGAGCCGTGGCCCCTCCCGAACGTCTGGCTCGGTGTCTCGGTCGAAGCCGCTGCCTACAAGCACCGGCTGGACAACCTTCGCGCATGCCCCGCAGCCGTCCGCTTCACGTCGCTGGAACCCCTGCTCGACGACCTCGGGTCGGTGGACTTCACCGGGATTGACCAGGCGATCGTTGGGGCCGAGTCGGGCCACGGCGCGCGGCCGATGTTCGACGACTGGGTTCGCAAGATCCGTGACCAGGCCGTCGCGCAGGGCACGGCGTTCTTCTTCAAGCAGATGGCCGTCAACGGTCGGAAGGTGTCGCTCCCGATGCTCGATGGCGTCCAGTGGGCGCAGATGCCCGCGAGGACCACGTGAGCACGCCTTTTCCGCAGCGTGTCACCAGGTGGGCCTTCGTCGTCTTCGAGCGTCCCGGGTGGGGCCGCGAGGAAGTCACTGTCGAGGAGGTGCGCTCTGGCTTCAGGCTCGATGCGCCCCACTGGCGAGTCAGTCATGGCGCGAGCCTGTGGAGCCGAGCGGCTGGCGACTTCCTCATGCCGAGCGGTGAGGAGCAGTGGGCAGCCATTCGCCATGCGACGGCGGAGGAAGCTCTCGCCGAAGCTCCTCGCGCGTGCGCGGTCGCGCTCGGCTGGTATGCCGATCGACTGGCCGAGTACGACGCCGAGCAGGCCCTGAAAGGCAAGACCTCGTGACGACCACCGAAGAGCGCGACCTCGACGACATCGAGGTGACTCCCGCCATGGTCAAGGCCGCGCTCGCCGCCGAGGCCACCCGCACCACCAACGCCACGCGCATCGAGCACGCCGTCAAGCTCGTCGACACCTTGCGGGACTTCGATCGCTTCCTCGCCGCGAACCCCGTCGAGGCCTTCAACGCGACCGCGATCCGAACGCAGCTCGCTCAAGCCGAGGGACTGCTCGCCGGGGCGCGCGCCATCGCCAAGGGATCACGATGACGACAGACGCCACCGACCGCCCTGAGCTCCACGCCCTCCTTGCCGTGATCCGCGACCGCCTGGAGGTGATCGCCCCCGACGTGCCCCACGACCTTCGCGAGCTGCTCACCGGCACGGTCGGGACGCTAAAGCGCGGCGCGCCGGCGCAGCTGGGCGCGATCCTCCTTGAGCTGTACCTGGAGATCCACGGGATCGTCGAAGCGCTGCTCTACCGATCGCTGCCGCAGATCGAGGCGGATCGCGCAGTCACGATCGGCATCGCCCGACGGATCGAGCGGATCGGCACCGCGGCTCGCTGGGCCTACGTGGTGATCGCGGCCGGCGATCTGCGGGTCGGTGTCGAGCCCGCTGAGCAGGTCGCGCGAGCTGCCCGGGACGAGCTTCACCTTGGCGAGCCTGTCGAGGACACTGCGGAGCGAATGGCTCGAGAGATGGGCGAGGAGCAGCGGGCGAACGCGGCGGCTCTCATCGCGTCGGGCACAGCGACGCGCGGTGTCCTCGAATGGCCGATGATCGGCTGGCTTCGCGTCTGGGACTACCTCGACAAGCACCACCCCGGCCGGGGCTGGGACTATCTCGACACCGACGAAGGCCGGCACATCTTCGAGCGCGGCGCGCACCACGAGACCAAGGTCGCGAGGGTGCCTGTCCTCGCGGGCGACTGGGACAGCCTGATCGGCGCGCGCTTCGTCCATGTCGCGGATCCGACGACGCCGCGCGAGGTGCTCTCCGCCAACCAGGTCACCGACGTCGCCACGCTCTCGCCCGGTCCCGCGGTCGGGTGGGCCACGACGGAGAGCCACATCCCCGCAGCGATCCTTCTCGACTCAACGAGCGGCTGGACGCGCGTGACCTCGTGAGCACCCGCGACGATCGTCTCATCGACCGCCTGGCTCGCGCGGTCTCCCAGTTCGACCACCACGAGCTCCACGCCGTCGTCAGGTTCGCCGAGACCAGGACTCGCGCGATGACCTGCCCGCGGTGCTCGAAGCGCCTGCGATCGCCGGTGGCCTTCAACGGGGGCCGGTGGTGCCGCCGCTGCGTCAAGGCCCTCCCCGTCCGCGAGCACTGCCGAGGCGAGGTCGGACGGTGTCTCGTGGCGTCTGCGCCGGCGGGAACGACCTCCCTCGTAGTGTGGTGCTCGTGCGGCTGCACGTGTTGTGCGGCGGCGATCTACGATGCCCATCCGCAAGCTCGATCGCTTCAGGATGCCGCAGCACCGCCCGCCCCTTCGGAGGCCCTGTGACGACCACGATCAGCGATCGACGCGACAACGACGCCCGCGTGGTGGGACAGATCCTCGTCATCGACGGCGACAGGATCCGCATCTACCTCCACGGCACCAGCGACGAAGAGCGGGAGGCGTGGATCCCCCGTCCGCCGACGCTGCCCGAGTGCGCGGAAGGCGACTGCTTCGAGGCGTGGATGTGCCGGTCGATCCGCACGTTCGTCGACCTCGCCGCGCGCCCCGAAGCGATCCACGGCTTCGAGTTCACGCCGCCGATCAGCGACGACGCGCTGGCCGAACTCCTCGCCGCGATGGAGGGCCCGTGATCGACTCCCTCGACGAGTCCACGCCCCGGCTCGCGATCGACCTCGGCGAGCCCGTGAAGCCCGTCCGCAAGCTCACGAAGGCCGGCGTTCGACGCATCGCGATCACGAAGCAGCGAGGCATCTGCGCTGGCCCTGGATGCGGCAAGGCGCCCACGCACAAGGGGAAGCCCTACCTCGACGTCGTCACGCGCGCCGACGGTACCGGCATCGCCTTCTGCCGGTCGTGCCGTCTGCGATGGGACGGCAAGCCTCGTGCCGCCAAGGGAGCCGAGACGCGTCGGCTCAACCAGGGCAGGCCCACCATCGGGGTCCCGAGGTCACGCCACGCCGTCCCCGCGCCCGACGTGTACGAGCTGCTCATCACGGCCGCGCTCACCACCGTCCACGTCGAGGGACGGCAGACCCCACCGCGCGACGCCATGCGTGAGCTCGTCCGGGACCTCGTCGAGCGCGGGATGCTCGCGCCTGCTCCTCTCGCCCGACGCCGCCAGAAGCCCGGCCAAGCCGTCCAGGATGGTGCCGACACCGGGCAGATCCAGTTCGTGACGCCGATCTGATCGTCAACGCTTGACGTACGAGCTTCCACGCCTTCCACTTCCGGTGATCCCGATGCCCACCACGAAGCCGCCCCCCACGACCTCGCCCGCTCCTGTCGCCATCGAGCCGCGTGCCGCCGTCTGCACGCTCTGCGGAGAGGTTGGGCACCTCGAGTCCACGTGCGGAGAGGCGACTGGGGGATCTTCACGGCTCGTCCAGGTAGCGATCGACAAGTACGCTGCGGAGCTTGGAGAGGCGTACGGCGTCCAGGTCAAGCTCGCCGAAGCGATCGGGGTCGCCAAGGCAAGCCTCACCCGCGTCAAGTCGGGATTTACCCAGTTCTCGCCCGCGAAGCGCAGGATCGTCGTCCACTACCTGAGAACGGGGAAGCTTCCCGCGACGCCTCCCGTGCGACGTAAAGCAGGCCGCGAGTCCGAGCCCGTGTCCGCGGATGCGCTGGACGGCGACGCCAAGATCGCCATCTGCACGACGTACCGTGATCGCTATGCGCTGCTCCGCATTGCCAGGCTCCATCCGCTCGGGTCCATCGGCGTGGTCACCGAAGCTCTCGCCGCGTGGGCTGAGAAGCGCCCCACGCGACCCTCGACAGGGCCCACTGTCAACGCCGAGATCCGGTATGCCGCCAAGGTGGGCGCCAAGGAACTCGCCGCGTTCGATGCGGTGATCGGCGGCGCCTCGGAGCGTTCTGCATGGATGCCGCTGGCGATCCACGAATGGGTGGGCCGCGAGGATTTTCGGCGTGTTGTCGGCCCGATGCCCGCCGACATCGACGCCGCGATCGAGAGTGCCGCCGCCGCGCCGCGCGCTGTCCCCAAAGCTCGAGCCCAGCGCGCGATCGAAGAACTGCCGCGCGCGCTCGCGCTGTCCAAAGCCCTCGCGCACCGGGGCCGCAAGACCACGATCGATTCCTACGTCGAGGGGCTCTTGGTTTCGCACGGGAGCGCAAAGCAGTTCGCCCTCGCGCTCACCGCAACAGGGCATTTGACGCGCGTGGCTCACGGTGAGTACGAGGTCACCAACCCGCAGCCGACAACGCCCCTCCGCTACCTGCCTCGCAAGCTTCGGCCTCAATACGAGGCCGAGGGGGCGAAGGAAGCGCAGCGCCTCAAGAAGGCAGAAGCGCGCGTCGCCAAGAAGAATGCGGCGCCGTAGCGATCATCGCGGGGCGCGGCCGGCGAAGTTCTTGTGCATCGCCGACGCGACGGGCCGCGGTATCTCCTGATACCCGCCGCCCTGGTACTTCGCTGTTCCTTTGCCACCGTAGGGCACCTCGACGACTCCGTTGGTGGCGAAGTACGTGAGCTGGGCGATCGGCATCCCAGGATAGACGATCACGCCTTCCCTGTGCCAGGGATTGAGCCAGTTCCACAGGCTACGTGGACGGGTCCGCAAGACGTGCATCTCCAGGGTCCAGTGTCCCGCATGGCCGGCGTCTCCCCGTCCAGCGGTGACGTGGACCGAGAGACCGAGACGCCCTCCGCTGCTCTTGCCGTCGAGCCAGTGGACCATGGATGGATCGGCCGCCGCGTGCTCGCGCGTGACACCGAGGTAGAGCTGGCCGGGCTTCAAGAGGTATCCGCCGGGCGGGATCGTGATGTAGTCGATCGCGTTCGGCCTCGCCGAGTCGAGCACGCTGTCCCTGTAGACGGCGAGCGTCGGGGCCAGCGTGAGGTCGATGCTGTTCGAGCCGACGCGAGCAGGATCGAACGGGTGGATCGCGATGGTACCAGCGGCGAGGTGGGATCG
>JAYTLP010000005.1:0-5197 GCA_043729375.1 Myxococcales bacterium | reverse complement strand
CCAGCAGCGATGGTTCACAGGGGCCCGGCGGTCGCGCATCCGAGGAGGATGTCGACCCGGGCCCCTTTGTCTTGCTGCACGGTGGTGCAGGTCGTCGGGCACAGCTCGATGTGCTTCGGGCTCGTGACGTCGTCGTAGCACCAGCCGGTCCCGTTCGCGCAACCGACCTGGTACGTGAGCGCCTGCTGCGTTCCGCTGCCCGGCGTGTACAGCACGTTGACCTTGTCGTAGTCGAGCTGCTGGCCGTCCGGCGCCGGCGGGATGACGAAGGCGCACGGCACCTGCTTGCCGCGGATCGCATCGAGCGCGGCGAGGAGGTCGGCCTGCGTCTGCGTCGGGCTCGTCACGTCGACCACGATGGCCTGCTTCGTACCACCGGCTGCGGCTATCTGATCGAGCGCGGCGGAGGACAGCCCGATACCGATGACGTAGGTCGGAATGGTCAGCGCCACGGTCTGAACCGCTTGCGACACGTCGTTCACCGACGACTGGCACGAGTCGGGCTCACCGTCGGTGACGAGGATGATCGCGTCGACCGTCTTCGGATCCACTGCGCCGGACTGCAGCGCACCGATGACGCCTTGCACGGCAGGCAGCGTCGGTGTGTTGCCGTATGGCGACGTCGCCTTGATGCTGGCAGCGAACGCGCTCGACGGCAGTGCGGTCGGCGGGACATCCGGATTCGAGTACTCGCCCGAGTTGCACTTGTCGGCTGGGTTTTGAACGGACGGGAAGTACACGAGCGACGCCGTGACGCCGACCGAGCCGGGATCCTCGAAGAAGCTCTTCAGGCCCGCGCCGACCGGCAGCCACTTCGTGGCCGGATCGATGCCACTGCCCGTGCCCCCCATCGAGTTGGAGCGGTCGTACACGACGGAGATGTTGAGGTGCTTGATGGCGGCCTGGGCGCTCGACGTGGCACACGCGGCATCGAGCGACGGCGCGAAGCCATCATGGACCACGCCCCCGTCCCCGACGAGGGTGACCTCGGGGTGATGACAGCCCGAGAGAGAGAACGCGATGGCGGTGACGAGGAGTGAGCGGCGCATGGGCGCCCTTACTGTATCGCGGTTCGCTACCGCGCCGTTCACCGGTACTCGTCACCCGGTCTTGCTGTCGTGGTCGCCTGCGTGGAGCGCGAGCGGAACGGCGAGGTCGTGGTTGCCTTCGTGGGCAAGCGAGAGGACCGTGTCGTCGCAGCCCGTCGATCGGCTTCAGGAAAACCTCGAGCCAGCCCTTGTCGTCGGGCCGTGCCGCGGGTCACCGCCGACGACTCGCGAGGTTCTGTCGAGCAAATGCATGTGGGCGAGTGGTGCGTGCGAGCACGCCGCTTTTCAGCCAGCAGCTCGAGCTCCGGCAGAAGCGACGCGAGCGGGTCGTGCGGGATCTCGAGCGTGCAGACGACCACGACCCTTTAGAAGTCACCCGTACCCTTGCAGAAGCCCGCGCGGCCCTCCGTGAAGCCGCGTCTGTCGTTGACCTCCTCGATTTACGCCGGCTGGGTGAGGACCTTGCCCCGCACGACCGACGCGAGCGCCACGAGGAGCGGCCCCCGTGACGTGTCGCGGCGTCCTTGCCGGAGAGGCGCTCGTGCACGTCGCGCAGCGGTTCGTCGCCATCGAGCACGCGCCGATTCGCGGCGATACCCGCGCGAATCGGAGTGGCGGGGTCTGCGCCTCGAGCCAGTGCGTCTTCGTGATCCACGACCGGATCGGACGGCTCTCGGTGCGACGCCCGAGCGCGAGCTGGCATGGGCATCACCACAGCGCAGCGTTGCGCCTCACGGCCGGGGGAAGCCTCACTCCTTTGTGATCTCTTCCCACCACTGGCACCACCACTGGTCACCGACGAGGATGCGCAGCTTCGGGTGCCAGCAGTAGCTGATCTTCTCGTCGGGGTTGAGGTAGTAGAGGCAGTTGTCGCAACGCTCTTCACCACTCGGCCGGCCGCGGAGCACGTTGTCGTCGGACATGTGCTGGAGCTGGAGCGCCAGCTTCTCGTCTATCTCCTTCGGATGCGGTGCGGGAACTTTGTACTCGTCGTCGTCGGACATGCGCCGACGATAGCGAACCTCGCCGCCGCGTCAAAGCGCGTTCAACCGCCACCGAGGAGCGCGAGTGCGCGATGCTCGTCGCCGTCCTCGAGCGCGCGCGCGGCCTTCTCGAGCACGCGTCGGCCGTGGGTCGCCGCATCGACGCGCACAGCGAGCTGCATGAGGCCGCCCTCGAAGTACGCACTGCGGAGCTGCGCCTCGCCCACCAGTGTCGCGAGCGATTCCGCCAGCTCGGTGAACGCGACGTACGTGCGGTTTTTCGTGGCCACGAGCTTGCCGGTCTTCGGCCGCGCGGCCATCGCCTCGAGCGTGAAGTACTGCGTGATGCCCTCGATGATCTTGCCGACGCTCATCATGTGCACCTGCTGTGCGAACCGCTCCGACAGCGCGTGCAGGCACTCGTGGATGATCACCTCGTCGGGGATGCCGCCGAGCGCGTGGCGCACGAAGACGTGGCCCTTCAGCTCGAAGCCGTAGAGGAGGAAGCCGTGTGGCAACCGGCCACCCATCTCGTCGTGCAGGCGGCGGAGCTCGTCGATGGTGACGACGTGAACGGGGACGCGACCGATGTCCACGCCGAGCGCCTCGAGGGTGGCCTTGCGCACGCGTCCCACCTGCGTGGCGAGCGCGCCGATCTCCTCGAGCGGCGCACCCGGGATGACGACACCCGAGGTGGAGCGGAAGCTCCATTCGTCTGCCGAAGCGACGCTGGCAAGGGTCAGGACGAGCAGGACCGCAAGGGCGCGCACCGGCCCGATGCTACGCGACGGCTGCCTTCCGTGCTCGCGTGGCCGCGCCGACGGCGAGGCCGACGCCGACGGCGGCGAGCGCAGTCCACCGCTCGACCGCGGTGCCTTGCGTCAGGATCCACAGCGAGACCAGCGCGCCGGACGTGGCGTAGAACCAGCGCCGTCCACGCTGCGGCACCCCGCGGCGGGCACCGTGCGCGATCGCGAGGCACGTGCCGAGGTACTGCACCGCCACGGCAAGGTTCGAGATGCCGACGAGCGCGCGCGACGGAAACGCGACCGCGAGAAGAGCGGAGCACACGGCCGTGGTCCAGATCGCGCCGACGGGCGCGCCGTACCGCTTGCCCGTCCGGGTGACGAACGCGGGCAGGTGCCCGTCCTCGGCCATCGCGAACGCGTAGCGTGGCGTGCCGAACGCGTTACCGGCCACGAACCCGAGCATCGAGACGATGCCACCCCACACCACGACCGTGCCGATGCGCGGCGCGATGGTGAGCGCGGCGTCGGCCAGCGGGGTATCGCTGACGCGCGCGAGCGCCGCGTAGCTGCCGACGATCACGGCCTGCACGACGATGTAGAGCAGCGACGCACCGACGAGCGACGCGAGGATGGAAAAGGGCATCACCCTCGACGCGCTCCGCGTCTCGCCCGCGGGCACCGGGGTGACCTCGAAGCCCTGCACCGCGAAAAGCGCCACGAAGACCGCCGACTGCATCCCGTGCCAGCCGTGCGGTGCGGGCGCGGAGAGGCGCTCCACATGGATGGCGGGGACCGCGACGACGATCAGCACGAGCAGCGCGGCGACCTTTCCGACGGTGAAGGCAGCGGCGACGCGGGCCCCGGGCCGGGCGCCGAGCGCGTTCAGACCGCAGAACGCTGCGATGACCGCGAGCGCGATGCCGCGGACGGCCCACTCGCCGAGGTGCACGGATGGCGCGGCCTCACCGACGTACGAGGCTGCGAGCCGCGCCACCGCCGCGAACGAGAAGATGGAGTTGATGAAGCACATCCACCCGACCACGTAGCCGGGCAGCGGGCCGAACGCCTCTCCGACGTAGATGTACGGCCCGCCGGAGCGCTCCGTCCGCCCGGAGGCGTGCGCGTAGCACCACGCAACCGGCCACATGCCGAGCGCGCACACGAGGAATGCGAGCGGCGATCGCCCGCCCATGTCGCGGAACAGGTCGTCGGGGAGGGCGAAGATGCCCGCGCCGACGATCGCGTTGATGCCGAGGCACGTGACCTCGAAGCGTCCGAGCGAGCGACCGGGTGCTCGCAAGGGTACGCTCACTCACTTGCAGTAGGCCACGCCGCCTGAAGACGTCGTGCAGCTGGTGGTCGGCGCGGCGGTGCAGTCCGTCACGACGAGCTTGCTCGCGTCGCAGTAGACGAGCGTATCGCCGGAGCAGAGGCCGTTGTAGTCGACGCTGCCGCACGGGCTGCCGGCGACGTAGCGACAGTTGGCGTCACCGGCGACGACCGTGCACTGCGTGGGGCTCGAGCACGTGAGCGTCTTGACCTGGTTGCCGGAGCAATACGTCACGACGTTGCCGCTGCAAGTCCCGGCGTACGTCACCGAGCCGCAGCCCGACGCGACCGTCATGTCGGCCGGCTTCACCGCGAGATCGTCGTGCGGCGTGGCCAGGTCCTGCGGCGTCTTGGCAAGGTCGGGCGCCGTCACCCCGAAGTCATCGGTGCTGGCCGAGAGGTCCGGCTTGGCGAGGCCGATGGTCATGTCCGTCGCGCCGAGGAAGCCGCCGAGATCGCGGCCGCTGTTCCCGCCGACGCCTTTGCCGTCCAGACCGCTCGGTGACGCACACGCGTAGAACGCGAGGAGCGGGACGAGCAGCAAGCGCTGCACGGCGGATCTCACCGCGCAGCCTTGCGCTCGCGCCTGGCGGGCGCGGGGGCGCGTGGCGACTTCGACTTCTCCACCGGTAGCTCGATCTTCGGCGCCCCGGGGTGTCGCTTGTAGAGCAGGAGCACGCGACCGATGAGGCCGATCTGCACGGCGCTGGTGCGCGTGGCGATCGTCGTGGCGAGGTCCGCGCGGCTGCCGGTCGCGTTCTCGCCGAGCCTCACCTTGATGAGCTCGTGATCGGCGAGCGCGCTCTGCGTGGCCTCGACGAGCATCGAGGTCACGCCTTCCTTGCCCACCAGCACCACCGGGCGCAGGTGGTGGCCGAGCGCGCGGAGGTGCCGGCGCGCCTTGCCACTCAGTTCAGGTGCAGTCTGCAAAGCCCGTGCTCGAGTCGACCGTGCAGGACGTGCCGGATTTGGAACAGTCCACCATCACGAGCGTACCGATGCAGTACTCGAGCACGTTCCCGTTGCAGATGCCGTTGGAGTCGACGGCGCCGCAGCTCCCACCGCTGCCGCCGCCGCTCGGTGTCGT
>JAYTLP010000004.1:0-3544 GCA_043729375.1 Myxococcales bacterium | reverse complement strand
GCGTACCTCGCCAAGTTCAACGCCTCGGCCATCATCCTCGAGTCCAACAAGAACCTCGTCGTGCGCTTGCCATCGGGCGATCGCGCGGCTGCGCAGCAGGTCACGCACGCCGCGCTGCAGGCCCTGGTCGAGGAAGCGGCACCCGCGGACGTGATGGCGACGCTCATGGTCGAGGGGCGCGCCGTGTTTTCGCTGACCGCGCCGCGACTCGTCACCATCCACATCGAGTCGGTCGGCCAGGGGATGAAGGCGACCATCGTCGCTGGCGCCACGCCGGCGAGACCCGCACCAGCGCCGACCCCGGCACCTGCGACCGTGGCGGTCCCGGCGACTGCGACCGTGGCGGTCGCGGTCGCTCCAGCACCGGCCGCAGCCGCGACACCCGTGTTCACGTCCACCGACACGAGCGGCATCGATCACCTCCTCCTCGCGATGAAGAAGATCGGCGCATCCGATCTTCACCTCTGCTGCACGATGCCGCCCCTCGTCCGGCACAACGGCGAGATGTCCCCCATCCCGGGGCATGCGCCGCTGACACCAGAAAAGATGATCGAGCTGCTCTACCCGATCGTGCCTGCGAAGAATCGCGCCGAGTTCGAGGACCGCTCCGACACGGACTTTGCGTACGCGATCCCGAAGGTGTCGCGCTTCCGCGCCAACATGTTCCGCGACCGCCACGGCCCGGGCGCCGTCTTCCGTGCCATCCCGTTCCAGCTGCTGACGCCCGAGCAGCTCGGTCTGCCTCCGAAGGTGCTCGACCTCTGCTACCTGACGAAGGGCCTCGTCGTGGTCACCGGGCCCACTGGCTCCGGCAAGTCGACGACGCTGTCGACCCTGGTGGACTACATCAACCGGCACCGCTCTGACCACATCATCACCATCGAAGATCCGATCGAGTTCGTGCACGAGAACAAGAAGTGTCTCGTGAACCAGCGCGAGGTACACGTACACACGCGGTCCTTCAAGGACGCGCTGCGCGCCGCGCTCCGCGAGGATCCCGACATCGTGCTCGTGGGCGAGATGCGAGACCTCGAGACGGTCGCCATTGCGGTCGAGACCGCAGAGACGGGCCACCTCGTCTTCGGCACGCTCCACACCACCACTGCGCCGTCGACGGTCGATCGCATCATCGATCAGTTCCCGAGTGACCGTCAGTCACAGATCCGCCAGATGCTAGCCGAGTCGCTGCGCGGCGTCATCGCGCAGACGCTCTGCAAGAAGAAGGGCGGCGGCCGCATCGCGGCGTACGAGATTCTCATCGGCAACAGCGGTGTGTCGAACCTCATCCGGCAGGCGAAGACCTTCCAGCTGTTCTCGCTCATGCAGACGTCCCGCAACATCGGCATGGTCACGCTCAACGACTCGCTCCTCGAGCACGTGAAGGCCGACCGCGTCGAACCCCTCGAGGCGTACATGAAGTCGGTGCAGAAAGCGGAGATGAAAGCCGCGCTCGAGAAGCTCGGCCACAAGCTCAACCTCCAGGAAGTGCAGGAGTGACGGCGGCCATCACGCCAGGCGCGTAGAGTGCGCCATGGTCATCGTTCACCACCTCGACAATTCTCGCTCGCAGCGTGTGCTCTTTCTCCTTGAGGAGCTGGGCGTGCCCTACGAGGTCGTACACCACCAGCGGGACAAGAAGACGATGCTCGCCCCGCCAGCGTTGCTCGCGGTGCACCCGCTCGGAAAGTCGCCCGTCATTGTCGATAGGGACGGGGACGTGACGGTGGCCGAATCCGGCGCGATCCTCGAGTACCTCGTCGAGCTGTACGGCGACGGTCGCCTCGAGCCCGCGCGCGGCACGCCGGACCACCGTCGCTACACGTACTGGATGCACTACGCGGAGGGCTCGCTCATGCCGCTCCTCGTCATGAAGCTCGTCTTCAATCGCATCGAAAAAGGTCCGATGCCGTTCTTCGTCAGGCCCGTTGCCAGGGCCATCTCCGGCCAGGTGAAGAAGCTGTTCATCGACCCGAACCTGCAGCGCAACGTCGCCTACATCGAGTCGGAGCTCGGCCGCAGCGAGTGGCTCGCGGGTGACGCGTTCACCGCGTGCGATGTCCAGATGAGCTTCCCCGTCGAGGTGGCGCAGGCGCGCGGTGGGGTCGATGCGGAAAGTCCGCGGCTGCTCGCGTACATCGCGCGGCTGAAGGCACGGCCGGCATACCAGCGAGCCGTCGAGCGCGGTGGCCCGCTGCAGCTCTCGGGATAGCGTGCGTTTTTCTGCTTCCTGACGCATTCATTCGGTCATGAGAACTAAAGCGTACGCAGCCACCAGCCCTACCTCCGCGGTCGCACCGCTCGGCATCGAGCGCCGCGCGGTCGGGCCTCGCGATGTCCGCATCGACATCGCGTTCTGTGGCGTCTGTCACTCCGATCTGCACCAGGCCCGTAACGAGTGGGGCGGCACCACGTACCCCTGCGTGCCCGGCCACGAGATCGTCGGACACGTGGCCCAGGTGGGCCCCTCCGTCACGCGCCACGCCGTCGGTGACGTGGTCGGCGTCGGCTGCATGGTCGGCTCCTGCGGCTCGTGCTCGAGCTGCGAGGCCGGCCTCGAGCAGTACTGCCTCCCCGGCTTCGTGGGCACGTACAACGCACCCGATCCGCACGGCGGCATCACGTACGGTGGTTACTCGCAGTCGGTGGTGGTCGATGAGCACTTCGTCCTGCGCATCCCCGCCGGGCTCGACCTCGCGGCAGCCGCACCGCTCCTGTGCGCGGGCATCACCACCTGGTCGCCGCTCAAGCACTGGCACGCGGGCCCCGGCAAGAAGGTCGGCGTTGTCGGGCTCGGCGGCCTCGGCCACATGGCGCTCAAGCTCGCGCGCGCGCTCGGCGCTCACGTCGTGCAGTTCACCACGTCGCCGAAGAAGGGCGAGGACGCTCTCCGGCTCGGCGCGCACGAGGTCGTGCTGTCGACCGACGCGGCACAGATGCAGAAGCACGCGTCGAGCTTCGACCTCATCATCGATGCGGTCTCGGCCGATCACGACATCAACGCCTACCTCGCGCTCGTCAAGCTCGACGGTACCCTCACGCTCGTCGGTGCGCCGGAGAAGCCGCTCGCCATCGAGGCGTTCAAGCTCCTTTTGCCGCGCCGCAACTTCGCAGGCTCTGCCATCGGCGGCATCGCGGAGACCCAGGAGATGCTCGACTTCTGCGGCAAGCACGGCATCGTCAGCGAGATCGAGCGCATCGGCATCGAGCAGATCGACGAGGCCTACGAGCGCATGTTGAAAAGCGACGTTCGCTACCGCTTCGTCATCGACATGAAGTCGCTCGACGCTGCGTAGCGCGAGGCTCGCGGCTACGAGGGGTTGGCGAGGGAGTAGCGCAGTACGGACAGGCGGTTCCTCACCGTGGTGCCGGGCGGCTCGGTCTGCACCAGCACGCCCCGCGCGACCATCGGGTTGAGGAGGTTGACCACCTTGCCGCGGTTCATGAAGCCGTCCTTCATGCCGAGCTTCGCGACGAGCTCGGGCAAGGTCAGCGTCCCTGCCTCCTGCAGCGCCGCGAGAATCTGCGGCTCGGCCACCTTGGCCGC
>JAYTLP010000003.1:0-18154 GCA_043729375.1 Myxococcales bacterium | reverse complement strand
CGTCGACGATGGCCAGTCGCTTCATGCCCAGGGTGACGTCGGGATGAGCGACGATCCCGCCACCGTCGGGACCGCGGTGATGCATCCGCTCGCACATGGCGTCGACGAGCGCGTTCGCGCGTTCGGCGGACACGTCGAGCAGCGCGAGGCCAGCGATCCCGCACATGATCTAGGCGAGCGTGAGCTCGAGGAGGTTCTCGCTGTAGAAGCGAGCGTTGACGCGCTTGCCCTCGATCTTCTGGATGACCTCGAGCCGCGGCATGACGTCCTCCTTGCGCAGACCGTAGTACGCCACGCGCGCCATCTTCGCGGAGAGCGCTCGCGCCTTGAAGAGCGGACGGACGAGGCGCTTCGCGCGTTCGATCGCGGTGGCTCGCGCTTCTTCCGCGACGAGCCGTGACAGTGGCGCCGAGGTGCCCGCGGGCACGCGAGCCTTCGCCTCTGCCTCGCGCATGACGTCCATCAGCATGGCGAAAGACTCGTGGCGGAAGTTCGAGAACAGCGCGTGTCCCTCGTCCGGGATACGCGTCTCCTGAACGATGGCGGCGTACGTGTCGGGATCGTCGGCCGCGGCGAGGATGGTGTCCATCGCGGCGTCGCGATCGGTGCAGGGGATTCCGAACAGGTTGGTGAGCCACATGTCCGTTTCCACCTCCGGTACCGGCTGGTAGCTCACGACGGGCTGCCCGAGCAGATAGCCTTCCATGCCCGTGGTGCACCCGTCGTGGACCATCACTCGTGAAGCGAGGATCCACGGCGCCACGACCCCTTCGTGGATGATGTGGACATTCGGAACGCCCTGGAAGGCCGCGTGTAGCAATGCGGGGTCGTCGCTCGGGTGGGGACGGAAGACGAAGTTGAGGTCCTTTCGCTTGATGCTCATGCGGTGCACGAGCTCGATGTACGCGGGGACGGTGCGGGCCACGCGGCTCCACAAGGACACGAACCACGCGCGCTTCTCGTCGTCCTCCGCGACGTATCCCTCGTGCGGCGAGAAGCAGTACTTCTGCCCGAGCGGGTGGAGCGCAAACTGCCAGTTCGTGTTGATGAGGACGAACTTGCCGAAGCGGCGTCGAATGTCCTGCACCCGGTCCTCGTACAGCGCGCGGTACTGCGAGCGGTAGAGGTCGAAGCGCGGGTGGCCGGTGGTGCGGATGTTCGCAGTCAACGCGGCGTTCCGGCTGCGGTAGTGCTCGGCCTGCCATTCGCCCCAGGTGGCGATGTAGTCCTCTGGCTGGACGAGCTTGGCATCGAGCTGGCGGTCGAGATCGATACGGGAGTACTCGTCACCGCCCATGAACACCGCGCCCTCCTCGGAGAGGTGCACGACCGAGAACCCTCGCGCCTTGGCGAGGTCGTAGGCGAGGGGACCGTGCGCGTTCTTCCATGGCTGGAAGACGTGCTTGCCCACATAGAGCCCGCCTTCCAGGTGCGAGAGCAGGCGGAACGTGGTGTACGAGCCGCCCAGGAAGATCCGGTGGTGCGGCTCCAGGTACTTCACCGCGAGGGCGAGGCGATAGTCGAGCTCGCGAACGAGCGTCTCGAGGGGGAAGATGACGTTGACGCGCTGCATGAAGGCGGGAACCGCGTGCGTTCGATCGCACAGTTGGCGGCTGATTTCTAGCACTTAGTGGCGGCAGGCTGCGCCGCGTTCACGCACGCCCGTCAGTCCCGCGCGCAGCGGCCTTCCGCCGCGGAGTAAATCCGCGGGACCGGGTAAGCGTCGTCGTAGAACGTGTAAGGTACATGCGTCGGGTCCCCCGAGCCGCCTCGCACCGAGCGCTCGCCGTCCGGACTCTTGTTCGCGGTCTCCGGTGTGGGGCCAGGCGCGAACCACTGGGGCGGGTAAGAGCCCGGCTGGTCCTGCGGCGGGTCCGCCCAATCCACGGCTGCGCAGTCGTTGCAGGGGCCGGGCTCGATGGGCGCGCGGTCGAGGCGGTACTCGAGAACATTTCCGGTCGCGCGTCGTAGATGGGTCTGCGGTGACATGCTTGCCTCCCCCGTGGATGCAGCTCGTCCCAGCTGGTCGCGCGGAAATCGTCAGCTCACCTCTGCGCGTACACACGCAAGCTGTCGCCCAACCGGGTGGTGCGCAGGACGCCGTTGGCCACGCGTTTGGCGATTCGTCCCACGGGGCTCTGGGTGACCGATTCGTTCAGTGCCGACGACTTCTGGACCCTCTCGGGGTTTGCGGGCTCTGCAGCCAGCCGCGCGCTGGCCGCCTCTCCAGCCGTACCGCGGCGGAGTCGGCTGCGCACGTGCGTCACGATCTCGTGCGGGAGGATTCCTTGCGTGTAGACGGTCGACCGCGCGAAGCCGGTTCTTCGCAGCACCTCTCGCATCGAGGCGATCGAGTAGAGATGAAGGTGCTCCGGCGGCCGGAGGACCGACCACGATGCGCCCAGCACGCGCCCGCTCACGCCGCGCCCGTGTGGCGTCGTCATGTAGAGGACGCCACCGGGACGCAGCAGCCGCGAAGCCTGGCGGAGGAATGGCTCCGGCTCGACGAGGTGCTCGATCAGCTCGGTCATGACGATGACGTCGAAGTGCTCGGCGGGCCATTCCGCCTTCAAGAAGTCGCCATGCACGAGGTCGCCGAGCCCGTAGCGCAACCCTTGTTCGACCGCCGCGCTCGAAGCCTCGATGCCGTGCGTCGTCCAGCCAGCGTCGCGTGCCACGCGTAGCAGCGCACCAACGCCGAAGCCGACGTCGAGCAGGCGTCCGCCCGCGGAGCGATACGCCTCGAAGCTCTCCACGACGCCGCCGAGGATGCCGAAGATGAAGGGCGGCACGGTCGACAGATCGTCCTCGTCGTAGCCGTACGTCGCGTAGACGGCCGCGAGCGTCTCGGCGCTGGGCATGTCCTCGACGAAGGTGTGCGCGCACTTCGAGCACAGCCGCGCGTGATAGCCCGCTGTCTCGCCGAGCGCAGGAGGCGCGGCCGCTCGGCATGCTGGGCATGCTGGGCACGTGGTCGTCGGCAAGGATTCCGGGCTCGACATGGTGTCCTTAGTAGTCGGATCGGTGGCGAGCGCTAGACGCGCGCGTCGCCCTCGAGAGGCTCTGCGATGGTCGGCGCCGGTGAAGGGCGCGATGAGCTCAGGAAACGCCGCTCGATGATCTGGAAGAACACCCAGGCAGCCAGGATCGGGAGGCTGATCCGGAGCACGAGCACCCCGGCCGTCCCGAGGCCGAGGCGAAGGGCGACCTGCTTCGCCGCCACGATGACGAGTTGATGTGTGAGGTACAGGCTGTAGCTGAAGGTACCCACCCAGGCGAAGAAGCGAGTCACCGAGCTCGAACGGTCCCCTTCCGCCCATCGGATGTGACAGGCGTAGTTCACCAGCACGAACAGGCTCAGCCCAAAGAGCGCATCGCCGAACGGCGTGATGAAGGCCTCTCGAGCGCCGAGGCGCGGAGCGTCGAACGCCGCGAGCGCCAGCGCGAGCAGCGCAGCCCCGGCGCGACCACTACGTGTCCATCGGGGAAGAGTGACCCGTCCGAGAAAGGCCTCGACGGCCAGGGCGCCGAGCGTCCACTCGAACCAGCGTGAGGGCCCCACGACGAGGAGCGTGTCCTGGAGCGGGCCCGGGAAGGCGAGGATGGCGACGGTCCGCCAGATGAGCGTCGTGAGCAGCACGACGACCAGCGCTGGCGTCCATCCGAAGCGTCGGCGCAGGTAGAGGAGCGGAAAGTAGAGTGCGTAGAGTTGCTCCTCGAGGGCGAGCGTCCAGAACGGTCCGTTGCCCACGCGTCCGCTCGCGCCGTTGAGATTCTGCGCGAGCAAAAGCAGGAGCACGAGATCGACCGCAAGCTGCCCGTTCGACGGGTAACCGAGTCGGGTCGCGAAAGAGCCCGACGCGCCGCCGAGCACGGCATGCAGGACGTAGAGTCCCGCGAGCGAGAGCAGAAGGGCGGCCAGGTACGGCGGATAGAGCCGGTGCAATCTGCGTTTCCAGAACGCGCCGAAGCTGACGGCCGCCGTGTCGGCCTTGCGGCGGGCCCACGCCATATGAATGCAGAAGCCCGAGATCACGAGGAACAGGTGAACGCCGAAGCGGCCGTGGTCGAGGATGCCCACCAGCCACGCCGGAAAAACGGACTCGGGGGCTGCGACCGCACCGGCAACCGCCGGCGCAGAATTCATCGAGAAGGGGAGGTGGCTCGCGACGACAGCCAGGACCGCGATCCCGCGTAGCGCGTCGATCGCGACGAGCCGGCGCGACGCGCCGTCCACCGCGCTCATCTGCCGCTCACCGTAGGTCCCCTGGCGATGGGATGAACGGCGGCTTGCGACGTGGCCGCCGGACCTGCTCTTTCGCCGCGGCTTGCGCCGTCTGCGGTACCCAGCTGAGCATCGCGAGCAGGTAGCCCACGTACACGATGCCCATGCGCTCGCGCAGCGTCAGGCCGACATTGACCATGACGAGCGCGTACATCACGGTCGTGGGGATGAGGAACGAGAGGAACATCAGCAGGAGACCGCGGTTCTCGTTCCAGAGTCGCTTGCTCGCGAGCCACGCTCGATAGAGCATGTAATACCAGATCAGCGCTTCGATCTTTCCGATCTGGAGCGCGATCGACCCTCCCATCCACGGGAAGGGCGCGAAGAGCGTGTAGAGCAGCTTGAGCGGGAACGCCCCCGCGCCGGCATTGCCGAAGTCCACGTTCGAGCTCGATTGCTCGCCGTCCTGCGTGATCGACTCGGCGCCGATCGTGCCGGCATTCCAGGCGAAGTCGGCCGTGTCGTTCGCTTTGCGGAGGATGCCCGTGTACGACACGAGGAGGATGAGGCCGGTGACCATCACGAGCGACATGAGCAGCTGGCGCGTGGGATTCTTGGACCCCAAACCGGCGACGCCGATGGCGAGCGGGGCCATGGTCACGAAGATCAGATAGAAGCGGCACCCGTAGAGGGCGAGACAGCTGGCGATCCCCAGTAGGAGATGGGAGAGCTTGAAACTTCTCGTCAACCGGATGGCGCTTGCGAAGGCGCCCACGACGAAGAACAGGACGAGTCCGTCCTTGTACAAGTCGGACGTGTACAGCAGGAACGCCGGGCTGAAGAGCATGACGACGAAGACGGTGAACGCCTTCCTAGCGTCGACGCCGAGGTCGAGCGCCAGGTAGTACAGGTTCAGGCACGTGAGGCACGCCGAGAGCGCGACGAACGCGCAGCAGCCGACGCGGGTGGGCCCCCCGTTCAGGAAGTAGATCAGGCCGAACAGGTTCGGGGGCAGCGACGTCTCCCCCATGTAATCCCAGTCGTCGGAAGTGATGTACTTGTAGACGCCGTGCTCCCAGAATTGCTGGACGACAACCGCCTTCTCTTCGTAGTGGATCCAGTCGCCGCCGGCGCCGTACGAGAAGATTGGAACCTCGCGCAGGAAGAACTGCAGGAAGATGCGGAGGTAGTACGCAAAGAACAGGACCATGAGCATCCTGGAGTGCGTCCGATTCCGATTCGCGTTGACGATCGGGATGAATACGAGCGGCATTGCGATGCCGAGGAAGTAGCCGAGCATGACTCAGATTGCCGGAGCGCTCGCGCGACCACCGCCCACCATGCCGACCTCGATCGGGTTGGGGGCCGGCGGAGCGGACACGAGTGGCGGAGTGTCGCTCGCCTCGGTCTCGTATTCGGGCACGAGCTCGCGGAATGCGACGCGGATCTTCGTGCCGTCGGCGCCGCTGAGCTGGTGCAGCTTCGCCAGGCCTTCGGCGATGCGCTCCCACTCGTAGCTCCGGAAGGTGCCGACGAAGATCTTGGGATGACGCGTCTTGCTCGCGTTCTCCGCGCTCGAGCTGAGCTCTTCGTAGAGCTTCTCGCCGGGACGGATGCCGCTGAACTCGATCTCGATGTCCTCGTCGGGCACGAGCCCGGAGAGCCGGATGAGATCGCGCGCGAGGTCCACGATCTTCACCGGCTGCCCCATGTCGAGGACGAAGATCTCGCCGCCACGCCCCATCGTTCCGGCCTGCAAGATGAGCTGGCAGGCTTCGGGGATGGTCATGAAGTAGCGCGTCATCTGCGGGTGGGTGACCGTCACGGGGCCGCCCTTTGCGATCTGCTCCTTGAAGAGCGGCACGACGCTTCCTGCGCTGCCGAGGACGTTTCCGAAGCGCACGGTGACGAACTGCGTACGGCTCCTCTGGGAGAGAGCTTGCACGTAGATCTCGGCCACACGCTTCGAAACGCCCATCACGCTCGTCGGGTTCACGGCTTTGTCGCTCGAGACCATGACGAAGGTCTTCACGCGGTAGCGATCCGCGGTGTCAGCGACCTTCTTCGTGCCAAACACGTTGTTCTTGATCGCCTCGCCAGCGTTGATCTCCATCATCGGCACGTGCTTGTGAGCCGCCGCGTGGAAGACGACGTCCGGCGTCTCCGATTGGAAAATGGCGTCCAACCGGCGCGAGTCGCAGATGTCGGCGAGGTACGGCACTGCGTCGATCTCGGGGTTCTCGGCGTGCACGGCGCGGTCGACGAGGAAGAGCGCATTCTCTGCCTGGTCGAGCAAAAGCAGCCGGCGCGGCCCGAAGCGGCAGATCTGCCGACAGAGCTCGGAGCCGATGCTCCCGCCCGCGCCAGTCACGAGGACGACGCGACCGCGGAGGAACTCACCGATCGCTTCCGTGTCGAGCGTCACGGGCTCTCGCCCGAGCAGATCCTCGATCTTCACCTCGTGGAGCTGGCTCACCGTCACTTCGCCGTCGATGAGGCTGCCGACGTCGGGGAGCGTGCGGATGATGGCCCCCGTGGGACGACAGAGCTCGACGAGCTTGCGGAGCTCTCGCCCACGCAGCGATGGAATGGCGAGGATGATCTCGTCGACCTTCTCGCTCGTCGCGATGTCTGCCGTGCGCGAGAGGGGCCCGAGCACCGGCACCCCGTGGATCGAAGCGCCCTGCTTCAGCGGGCTGTCGTCGAGAAAGCCCACCGGCTGATAGCGACGTCCGTGAGCGCGCATGATGTCGCGCATCAGCATCTCGCCGGCGTCGCCCGCGCCGAGGACGAGGATGCGGCGCCGTGCCTCCCCGTCGCTGCGCGGTCCTGCGTTCTGAACGGCGACCTCGCGCACGGTGCGAATCGAGAAACGCAGACCACCGACGAGCATGATGCTCAGAACCCAGTCGAGGACGACGACGGTGCGCGGAAACGTGAAGTGCGAGATGAACGCGAGCGCGATGACGAAGCCGGCCGTCGAGAACGTCGCTGCTTTGACCAGCTGGAGGAGGTCGCGCATTCCCGAGTAGCGCCAGAGACCGTGGAAGAGGCCGAGCCGCCAGTACACGGCGGTGCGGATCGCGAGCAGTGTGCCGAGGAGCGCCGGCGCGTCACGGAAGTAAGCGGGAGGGATCTCCAGCTCGAAGCGGAGCATGAACGCGCCGGCGTAGGCGAGTGTCCAGAGTGCGAGGTGCACTGCGACCACGAACGCGCGTCGGTAGCGGACGACTACGTCGCGCATGGAACGCTCTCGTCGATACGCGATGACGCCCGCGAGCGAGCCACGTCGCGGACGACGCTGATGACCCGATCCTGATCCTCTCTGGACATGCTGCTGGAGCTGGGGAGACAGATGCCGTGGCGGAAGAGGTCCTCGGCGACGGCTCCTTCGACGCGTGATGCGTCCGCGAAGAGCGGCTGGAGATGCATCGGCTTCCAGACCGGACGGGCCTCGATGTTCTCGCGGTCGAGCGCCGCGATGATGTCGTCGCGCTTTGCCCCGAAGGCGCGCTCCTCGACCATGAACACGCTCAGCCAGTTCGTGTGCCGCCCGTAGGGAGCCTGGGGCATGAGCGTGATGCCAGGAAGGTCGGCGAACGCGTCGCGGTAGCGGAACGCGACGGCGCGGCGGGCCTCGACGCGATCCTCGAGTACCTCGAGCTGTCCGCGGCCGACGCCGGCGAGCACGTTGCTCATGCGGTAGTTGTAGCCCATCTCGGTGTGCTCGTAGGCGACGCCGGGGTCACGCGCCTGCTGCGCCCAGAAGCGGGCCTTCTGGATGCGCGCCAGGTCATGACCGACCAGCATTCCGCCGCCCGACGTCGTGATGATCTTGTTCCCGTTGAAGGAAAAGATGCCGAGCTCGGCGAGCTGCCCGACCTGCTTGTCCTTGTAGAGGGTGCCCATCGCCTCGGCAGCGTCCTCGATGACCGGGACGCCGTAGCGCGCGCACGAGGCGAGGATCGGGTCGAGGTCCGCGCTCTGGCCGTAGAGATGGACGACGACGACGGCCTTCGGCAGCTTGCCGCCCTTGCCGGCTGCCCGGCGCTCGAGCTCCTCCGCGAGGAGCGCGGGATCCATGTTCCAGCTCGCGCGATCGCTGTCGACGAAGACGTTCCGCGCGCCCAGGTAGGACACCGCGTTCGCGGACGCTACGAAGGAAAGCGTCGGCGTCAGCACGTCGTCACCGGGGCCGACGCCGACGAGGCGGAGCGCGAGATGCAGCGCGGCAGTCCCGCTCGCCAGCGCCACGGACGGAAGACCGCCCACCTTCTCCGAGAAGGCTCGCTCGAACATCTCGAGGTTCGGCCCGACCGTGGACAGCCAGTTCGTCGCGAACGCGTCGCGGACGTAACGCTCTTCGTTGAGTCCCATGTGGGGGACGGAGAGGTGGAGGCGCGGTGGCACGAGATCTCGCATGGTACTTCCAGCTGGAGCGGGCCTTCTCTACGACCTCCGCGGCGCGGGCGCCAGCGGTTGCAGGAGTTGGTGGCTCGCGCCTGGCCAGGCGTTCACGGACCGGGCTGCGGTGGACGGACGCACCCTCGCGGATTGCTCGTGCCACTCGCTTCGTCTACAGTTGCGCGACGTCAAAGATCGTCGAGGACACAAGAATATGCGCTTTTCAGGACTTGCGCACGCGGGCTCGAGCTCTCCGCGGCAGCGCCTCTTGAATGCTGCGGCCTTCGCGGTGATAGCCGGCCTGGCGGCTTCGCTGGCCATCGCTGGGGGCTGTGGCTCTCCGTCCGATGGGCCCACTGCGGCTCCCGCCGAGGCCGGAGACCCGGGAGACGCACCCGGCGATGCGGGTAGCTATGATCCCGATGCCAGGCCGCCCGCGCCGTCTCCGGACGGGAACGTCGTGACCTACGCCGCCACGGAGCTGGGGCTGACCGGCCTCAGCGCCAACGGCAGGATCCAGCCGCACGGCGCGCCGACCGACTACTACTTCGAGTACGGCCCGACGACCTCGTACGGAAAGAAGACGCCCGCCGCTCCACTCGGCCCCAAGCTCGCAGGGTACTACGAGGAGTCGTTCAACAGCGGCCTTGCAGGCTGGCGCGGCGGCGCCGGCACGGATCTGAAATTCATGGCGAGCGGTGCGGGCGCCGGCTTCGCGCGCTACCTCGAGCCGACCGATACGGACTACAACCACGTCGACGGCATCGGCCTCCTCCACCTGGTGCAATACTTCTACCCCGGTACGTTCGACGGAGACGCGCCGACGGCGGCGTTCGGCGGCGCCGACCCTGACTTCCGCGACGCGAAGATCACCCCCACGCTCCGGGGCAACGCCTGGGCGCCGAATGGCACCGAGCTCGTCTGGTGGTCGCAGATCGACCCCCACCACGGTGCCTATGCCGCCGGCGAGCAGCAGCGCTACTCGAACTGGGCCCACACCGGGTTCTTCCTGACGGACAGTCTCGTCTCGGGGCAATGGGAAACCCCGACGTACCGGCTCTGGAACGACACGACGGAGTGGACATACGCCGGCACGAATCGCGAGCTCAACGTGCAGCTGAATCGTGACATGTACGTCTACGCCCCGTTGCACGCGGTGCTCGAGCACCTCGACACCGACATCTTCCATCTGCTCGCGTACATCGATACGGCCGTCTATCCCGAAGGCTCGATCGACTTCGACAATCTGCAGATCACCTACCGCAATCATTCGCTCGTCTTCCCGTCGAACGGCGCCAAGCTCACGAACTCGCCGGCCGGCTCGGATAATCCGACCGCATTGACGGACGGCTGGCGCAACGGGGCGGGGAAGACGTGGAAGAGCGGCCCGTCGCCGTCCGGTCCACTCGAGATCGTCTATGACTTCGCTGCGCCCGTGGTGGTGCAGAAGGTCCAGCTCCACCAGAACGTCGATTTCCCGAGCAAGAATGTCGAGGTCCTGGTGTCGACGGATGGGGGGGGAACCTGGGATTCCATCGTGCAGGACACCATGCCGGCGTCGCACCCCGCCGGGCCCAACTTCACGTACCTCCTCGCGACCGGTCTGAGCGCCCCCGCGACGAAGCTCAAGGTGCGCGTTCTCGACGGCTATCGCACCGATGCATGGGGTCTCGGAGAAATCGAAGTCTTCGGGACCGGCGCGCGGATGCAAACGGACGACGACTTCTATCGCTTGAACGCCGACATAACGGGCCTCGCGCCAGGCGAGACCGTCCATTTCCGGCTCGTCGGCGTGATCGATGGGAAGACGGTCGCTGGCGGCGATCAGACCTACACCGCGCCGGCGGACAAGAAGCCCTTCGCCGTCACGGGAGCGGCGGGACGGCAGCGTGCAGGGACCGCAAATCTCCAGGCGCGTATCAACACCCTCGGCTTCGAGGCCCAGGTCTTCTTCGAGTACGGCCTGGACACCTCGTACGGCTCGACGACGACCTCCAAGCGCGCTGGCCCGGAGATCACGCCGCGGACCGTTGTCGAGAACCTCTCGGGGCTCACGCCAGGGAGCACCGTCCACTACCGGATCGTCGTCCAGGGCACCCAGGGAACCGTGCAGGGCAAAGACGCAACGTTCGTCGCGCAGTAGCGATATCAGCGTCGCGCCGTGGCCGGCACCCCTCGGGCGACGGCGCCTGCGGCGATGTCCCGGACGACGACACCTCCGGCCCCGACCAGCGCGCCTTCACCGATCGCCGTCCCTGGCAACATGGTGGCGCCGATCCCGAGCTGCGCGAATGCACCCACGCGACAGCCGCCGCCCATCACGCTGTTCGGCGAGACGTGTGCGTAGTCCTCGACGACGCAGTCGTGCTCGACCACGGCCGCGGTGTTGACGATGACGGCGCGGCCCACGCGTGCGTCCGGATTCAGCACGGCCATCGCCATCACGATCGTGCCCTCACCGAGCTGCGCGGAAGGCGCGACGACGGCGCGTGGGTGCACGCACGTGACGAGCGAGCCTCCGGATGAGGCGACGATCGCAGCGACCTTGGCTCGCGCCCGGTTGTCACCGATGCCGAGAGCGACGCGAGCAGCCTTGCCCACCAGCGCTTGGCCACCGCCGAGGACCGGGAGGCCGAGCACCAGTGAGCCGTGGCGGGCGGGGTCGTCGTCCACGAATCCGTCGACCATGTGCCCCGCCGCATGCAGCACGTCGCACACGACCTTTCCGTGACCACTCGAACCGTAGACGACGAGCACGGGCACTTCGATAGCACCGCCGCAGGAAATTGGCTTCTGATGCGCGTGGCCCGCGCTATCGTTCGCCGCGATGAAGCAGGCGGGTCTGGCTCTTCTCGCGAAGCGGGCGCTCGACGTGACGGTCGCGGCTGCAGGTCTCGTCATCGGCGCGCCAATCATCGCGGGTGTCGCGCTCGCCGTTCGCGCGACCATGGGGGCGCCCGTCGTCTTTGCGCAGACGCGCCCGGGCCGCAGCGGTAAACCCTTCACCATCTACAAGTTTCGCACGATGAGGATGGCTGTCGACGCGGCGGGCGAGCCGCTCGCGGATGCCGATCGGCTCACGGCGGTCGGGTCATTCCTCCGAGCTGCGAGCCTCGACGAGTTGCCGCAGCTCTTCAACGTGCTCCGCGGCGAGCTCTCCCTGGTGGGTCCCCGGCCGCTGCTCATGCGCTACATGAACCGGTACTCGCGCACGCAGGCGCGCCGCCACGACGTGCTCCCTGGGATCACCGGCTGGGCGCAGATCAACGGGCGTAACGCGATCGGCTGGAACGAGAAGCTCGGCCTCGATGTCTGGTACGTGGACCACTGGAGCCCGCTGCTCGACTTGCAGATTCTCGCGCGCACGGCGAAGCGGGTCGTCACGCGTGACGGCATTGTGCAAGTGGGTCACGTCACGATGACCGAGTTCATGGGCGACAGCTCCGTGAATTGAACGGAGATTGCGATGCGTGCGCTCTACATTTCTCATATCGGCATGAGCGAGCCTCTCGGTCAGTCGCAGGTGTTGCCGTACCTGCGAGGCGTGGCGGCCAGCGGCGTCGCGATTCGCATCCTCTCCTTCGAGAAGGCCGGCATTTCGGCCGACGTCATCGCGGCGCAGCGGGAGCGAATGGACGCCGACGGCCTCCGCTGGGATCCCCTCGTGCGGAGCGCTGGTCACGGGCTCGGCGTGAAGCTCGTGGAGTCGTGCGTCGCCGTTCTCCGCGGGCTGCACGTCGCGCTCGCTGAACGGCCGCACGTGGTGCACGCTCGCAGCTATCTGCCCGCCGCAGTGGCCGACGTGATCGCCACGACATCACCCGGGAGCAAGCTGCTCTTCGATTGTCGCGGAATGCTCGGCGACGAGTACATCGACAATGGGCAGTGGACTCCCGACCGGCTCGAGTACCGGCTGCTCAAGCGGTTCGAGCGGCGTGTCTTCAAACGAGCCGACGGGCTCGTGGTGCTCACCCGTGCGCTGCGCGGGTGGCTGGGCGACGCGGGCATGCTCGGCGGTCGCACGAGCGTCGAGGTCATCCCCTGCTGCGTCGACATGAAGAGGTTCGTCCCCTCCGCCGCCTCCCGTCACGACGCCCGCCGCGAGCTCGGAATCGGCGAGCGGGTGGCGCTCGTCTACTCGGGCTCCCTGGGCTCATGGTACCTCGAGGAAGAGATGGCACGCTACGCGTCGCATCTGCGGCGAGCCGTACGAGCGACCGGACGGGAGCTCGTCGTCGTCGTCCTCTCGCCGTCCGACCCCTCGGTCTTCGAAGCCAAGCTCGCGGCGGCGGGCTTCGGCGCCGGAGACGTGGTCGTTCGCAACGTGGCTCCGGCCCGGATGGCGAGCCTGCTGACGGCCGGTGATGTGGGCGTGTCTTTCATCCAGAGCTGCTTCTCGAAGAAGGGGTCGAGCCCCACGAAGGTGGCCGAGTATCTCGCGAGCGGCCTCGTGGTGACGCTCAACGGCGACATCGGCGATCAGGCCGACCTCGGCGCGGAGCAAGATGCCTGCGTGGTGCTCGCAAGCTATGCCGACGATGCGCTCGCTGACGCGGCGCGCCGGGCGCTGGCGCTCGCGGACCGCCCCTACGAGGCGCGCGCCGAGGCCACCTCGCGCGTCGCGCGCAGGCACTTCGGGCTCGCGGAGGTCGGCATCCCGGCCTACGTGCGCCTCTACGAGTCGCTCAGTTCTGCTCGACCGGCAGCAGACGCGCGAAGCGGTCGACCCGCGAGGGATGGATGAAGATCCAGTTGTCCTCGTAGATGTCCTCGGCGCGCGTGGGAATCAGCCTCCGCTGTGCCGGATCGCTCTCGTGCTTCTTGTACGACCCCACGGGTGACCCGTTGTCGTAGCGGTAGCAGCGGTACCCCAGCTCGTCGAAGAAGCGCGTCACGTCCGCGACCTCGATACCGAAGCCTTCGAGGTACCACGGCGTGATTTCGATGATGACGGTGGGGTGGTGCTTCTCCAGCGTCGCGCGGGCGCCGCGCATCGCGAAAAGGTCGGCGCCTTCGATGTCGCACTTGAGGAGCGCCACGTCCAGCGCGTCCCGCAGGACTTCGTCGAGCGTGACGACGTCGCACATGACCTCGCGCGTTTCGTACTTCGCGTGCTTCTCCTTGCCGGGGCGGTCATCGTTGCGGCCCATGTGGACGAGACCGGCGCTGATCGCGCCCGACTTCATCACCGGCACGGTGAACGAGATCTGACCCGCCTTCTCGCCGCAGCCCTTGGCCACGAGCTCCACATTGCCTGCGAAGCCGAGAGCGCGCTGGATGATGCGGAAGGTGCGCGCGGTGAAGGGGATCGGCTCGAACGACCAGACCTTGCCGCTCGGTCCGACCGCGCGCGACAGGTGGTAGGCGTAGAGCCCGTAGTTCGCGCCCACGTCGACTGCGGTCTCGCCGGGGCGCAGCGCGAGAGGCAGGAGCTCGAGTTCGGCCTCCCACCACAGGCCACGGCGGATGTCCCAGCCCATCGCCGCTGCCTGGAGCAGGCTGTACGTGCCCTCGCCGAGCATCGGCGCGAGGAGCTTCTTTACGACGCGTCTAGGTAGCGAATTCGCGGCCACGATCGTGTTCCTTCCCGGACGAGAGCGCACGCTCGATGTCGTCGCGCGTGAAGTTCGCGTAAGGCAGACCATAGTGGCCCACGGAGAGCTTGCCCTCGATGGGCGTGCCCTTGTCGAGCAGGGCGAGCAGTCGCTCGACGGTCTGGCGTCCGGCGTGCACCTTCCCCTGATCGATGGCGCGCCGGACCGTTTGCGCGAGGCGCTCGTTGCCGGTCTCCTGCACGACGTGGAAGACGCTGCACAGGTGGTCCTCGTTGGGCCCGAGCTCGAACTCCTTGCGCTCGCGCATGACCTGGAAGCCCGCATCCGAGGGGAAAAAGTCGAAGCTCTCGACCACCTTGAGGTCGAGCTCCTTGCGGAGACCGAGGCGCACCGCGAGGTTGCGCAGCTGCGTCTCGCGGCCCTTGAAGAAGGGGATGCGCTTCGCGCGGTCGCGCCACGTGACGGGAAAGCGGCTCGTCCACAGGGCCAGCGTGATGCTGAGCGCCTTCGGGTACAGCGGCGTGTGCGCCACCCAGGCGTCGACGAACGAGATGTGGTGCAGCGGGTGTGCCGCCGACTCGAGGAGCTTCATCCGGTACGTGTCGCTGCCCGCGGTGACCGGCTTCGGCGTGGAGAACATCCAGTGCTCGTACCCGGGACCGAAGATGGTCGCCGTCGAGAGCAGCATGTCGCCGTGGTGGTGGATGGCCTTTGTCGCGATGTGCGTCTCGCGGCCGGGCAGGGGGATCCAGCAGTTCGCAACGAGCCCAAAAGAGGGGTTCAGCGCGATGGGGATCCCCACCACGGGGTAATTCCTCCTGTCGAGCGAGCCGGGGGACGCGAGGTAGCGCTCGAGGATCGCCGCCAGGAACGACGGGTCGCGGGACAGCTGATCCATGACCGGGCGAGCAAGCTCGTTGGCCTCGTGCTTGGTGTGCGCCTTCTCGAAGACGCGTACGAGCTCGGCCTCCGCGTCGCGCAGACGATCCATCGACTGCGGTCACTAGCGGTGGGCGAGGGGGGGCGCAAGGCTGTCCGGACCGCGCGCCGCTGGAAAAACGCCTCGCGGCACGCTAGAACCCCACCCTTCGCCCGTTCGGCCCCTCCGTGAACATCGGAGGGCCTCGCGGAAACGAAGTCGTAGGGAGGCGTCCACGTGCAGAAGCAGCGAATTTTCATCTCCGGTGTTGCCGGGTTCCTCGGCAGCCATCTCGCGGACGCGTTCCTGGCGGACGGTCACACGGTCATCGGCGTCGACAACATGATCGGCGGCTATCTCGACAACGTCCCCACGGGCGTCGAATTCTACCAGTTCGACTGCAACGAGTTCGACAAGCTCAAGGCGCACATGACGGGGGTGGATATCGTCTACCACTGCGCCGCGACGGCCTACGAGGGTCTCTCCGTCTTCTCGCCGCACATGATCACGCAGAACATCGTGACCGCTTCGACGGGCATGATCTCGGCGGCCGTCGCGAACAAGGTGCGCCGCTTCGTGATGTGCTCGTCGATGGCGCGCTACGGCACGAACAAGGTCCCGTTCTCCGAGGACATGACGCCGAAGCCGCAAGACCCCTACGGCATCGGCAAGTACACCTCCGAGCTGCTGCTCCAGAACCTCGCCGAGACGCACGGCATGGAGTGGGTCATCGCCGTCCCGCACAACATCGTCGGCCCGCGCCAGAAGTATGACGACCCGTACCGCAACGTCGCGAGCATCTTCATCAACATGATGCTGCAGGGCCGCCAGCCGTACATCTACGGGGACGGCAACCAGAAGCGCTGCTTCAGCTTCATCTCCGACGACATCGCGCCCCTCAAGCAGATGGCGCTCGACGAACGCTGCGTCGGTCAGATCATCAACATCGGCCCCGACGACGAGTTCGTCACCATCAACGAGCTCGCGGAGCTCACAGCCAGGCTGATCGGCTTCGATCTCAAGATCACGTACACGCGAGGGCGCCCGCAGGAGGTCCTCCTCGCGAACTGCTCGGCCGACAAGGCGAAGCGGCTCCTCGACTACAACCCGAAGGTGAAGCTCGAGGACGGCATCCGGAACATGATCGACTGGATCCGTTCGCGCGGACCGCGCCCGTTCAAGTATCACCTCGATCTCGAGATCATCAACGAGAAGACCCCCGACACGTGGTCCAAGCGTCTGTTCTGAGCGGCCACGAGGCGACTCGTGGCGCGGCGCCGCGTCCTCTCCGCCTGCTCGTCCTCAACCCGAAGCCTTCCGGCCTCTCGCCGGGGCAGCGGTTCCGGCTCGAGCAGTGGGCGCCGCGCGTCGCCAAGCGCCACGGCATCACGCTGGACTTCGAAGCCTTCGAGTCGCCGCGCCTCACCGAGCTCCTCTACCAGCCTGGCCAGAAGCCAGCGAAGGCGTTCTGGGTCGCGCGCGATTTCGTGCGCCGCGCGAAGACAGTGGTCCGCGCTCGTCGCTACGACGGCGTCATCGTCTACCGCGAGGCGGCGCTGATCGGCCCAGCGATCTACGAGCGCCTCTTCGCGTGGTCGAAGATCCCGATGTTCTTCGATTTCGACGACTCGATCTGGCAAGGCTCGGCGCAGATCTCGCCGATCAACGGCCTGTTTTCGCGCCTCCACTTCTGGGGAAAGACGTCGACCACGTGCCGCCTCTCGCGGGCGGTCCTCGTCGGTAACGAGTACCTCGCCGATTACGCGCGGAAGCGGAACGATTACGTCTACGTCGTGCCCACGAGCATCGAGCTCGAGAAGTATCCGGTCCAGCCGGAGCTCGCGAGCGACGAGCCGTTCGTGGTGTGCTGGACGGGCTCGACGACCACGCTCGCGCACTTCGAGCATGCACGCGCGGTCCTCGAGCGCCTCGCCGCGAAGCGGAAGATCCGTGTGAAAGTGATCTGCAACAAGCCGCCGGCGCGTCCCATCGCCGGCGCCGAGAACGTGTTCGTGCCCTGGACGCAGGAGGGCGAGGCCGAGGAGGTTGGCGCTTCGCATGTCGGCATCATGCCGGTGCCGGCCGACGAGTACTCGCGCGGCAAGTGTGGTCTCAAGGCGCTCCAGTACATGGCGACCGGACGCCCCGTCGTCATCTCGCCAGTCGGCATGAACGCCGACCTCGTGCAGTCCGGGAAGAACGGCTTCCTTGCCACCACCGAGGACGAGTGGGTCGCCGCGCTCGAGCAGCTCGCGGACTCGCGCGAGCTGCGCGTTCGCCTGGGCGCCGCGGGCCGCAAGACGGTCGAGGAACGCTACTCGGCGGAGGTGGTCTCCGATCTCTTCGCGGCCGCAGTGCGGGCGACGCTCGGCTGAGTGTCGGCTCGGCTAGCGTCGTTCCATCAGCGTGGGTCGGCGCAGCAGCGGAAGCCGATACCGGGGTTCGTGTCGATCTTGGCGTAGTCGCTGGCCGTGGCGCAGCCGGACGTCGGAACCGCGGGCCCGAAGAAGTAACCGCCCATGCCGCTACATCCACTGGCGGTGCAGTTGTCGACCAGCTCGGTGACGTTGCCGTTCATGTCGAACAGCCCTTTCACCCCGCCCTGACAGCTCGCGGCGCCACCAGCCTTCGTCGCCGTCGTGTTGTCGTTGCATGCGGAGGCGTCGTAGTCGTTGCCGTACGGGAACCTGGTGGCCCCGCCGTTGGTGCACGCCGCGAACCACTCGCCGGTCGAAGCGTCGTTCGCGATCTGTTTCCCGCACATGCGCTTGCCCGCCCACGCGCAGAACGCATGCGCGTCGCACCAGTCGATCCGCGCGACCGGGAAGTTGTCTGGATCAGGTCCGGCACCCACCCGCGCGAACGTCGAGTTGGTGGCGCAGCCGTCGGGCGAGCCACCATCCAGTGTGGCAGGATTGCCGCCGTCGGTGGCCTTGAGGAAGTCGTTGTAGGCGTCGTTCCTCACCTCCGTCGCGTCGATGCAGAAGAAGAGTCCGCCGGCATCGACCACCACCATCTCCCCATGCCCCGTCGGGCAGCCGAGCGGCGCAT
>JAYTLP010000002.1:0-3374 GCA_043729375.1 Myxococcales bacterium | reverse complement strand
CCAGCAGCGCCGCCACAAGAAGCTGTGACCGCGCGCCCGGAGTGATCTCCGCCTGCGGGAGATCACGCATCGCTCGACGAGCGCTCGCGCGATTCGCGTTGTGTGAGCGCGTGATCGACGCTGCCGTAGGAGTTCGAATCGAGGCGTGGAAGCGGTCGTTGCTGGACGCGAGCGCGCGCTCGGGCCCGCCCGCCGTCGGCGAGGTCGTGCTGGCCGCGCACGGCGCCGCCGCGATCGCCGAGCTCGCGAGCGCGCTCGTCCCCGGCCGCGTGCTGACGCTCGAGCCAGCCGCCGAGACCACGCGCGTCTCGCTGCTCGCGAGCGTCGAGCCCGAGGTCGCCACGCCGGCGGAGCTGGCACGGGTCGCGACGCTCGCGGCCGAGCCCGAGTTGACCCGCACCACCGCCGCGCTGCACCGCGTGGCAATGGTCGAGCGTCGCGATCGCGGCGAGCATCTGGCGTGGGTGCTGCTCGGCGCGCTGCAGTGGACACCGACCACGGCCGCGCCCCAGGCTGCGCGGCGCGACCCGGTGTGGCTCGTGCCCGTCGCGCTCGCGCGCGTGGAGGGTGGCGGCTGGACCGTGCAGGCCGTGCGCGGCCTCGTGCCGGTCGTGAACCCCGTGCTGGCGGCCGCGCTGCAGGCCGACGACGGCCTCGCGCTGGTGCTGGACGATGCCACGCCGACGCTCGCGACCGTCCTCGAGTCGGCGCGCCGCATCGCCGCGGGTCACGAGGGGTGGTCCCTCGACGAGTCCGCGACGCTGGGCCTGTACTCCGTCGAGGGCGCGCTGCTGGCGCGCGCGATCGAGCGCGTGGAGGCCGCGCTCGCGGAGGCGACGGAGGAGGGCGACGATGCGCGCGTGGGCGCCGCGATCGCTCCGGTCGTCGCCCCGGTCGTCGCTCCGGTCGTCGCGCAGCTCGTGGCCGGTGGCACGAGCCCGTTCGCGCAGTCCTCCGCGCTCGCGGCGGCGGCAGTCACCTCGACGGCGGGTACGCTGGCGAGTGACCTGCTCGCGCCGCTCGACGCGGATGCGAGCCAGCTCCGGGTCATCGCGGCGGCCGCGGAAGGGGCGAGCTTCGTCGTCAGCGCGCCGCCGGGCACCGGGGCCTCGCAGACGATCGCCAATCTCGCGGTTCACGCCGCGGCCCAGGGCCGGTCCGTGCTGATCGCGAGCGATCGGCTGGCCGCGCTCGCGACCGTGCGGGAGCGACTCGCGAGCATCGGACTCGGTGATCTCGCGCTCGACCTCGCCAACGACGATGCCGAGGCAGCGCCCATCCTCGCGCAGGTCGCGCGCGTGACGGAGCGGGCCTTCCGGCCGGGCTCGAGCCCGACGGGCACGGACACGCGGCTCGGTACGCTCCGCGAGGAGCTCGACAATCACGCGGCAGCGCTCCATCGCGTGGGGCTGTTCGGCCGCAGCGTGCACGCCGTGCTCGGACGGCTCGTCGAGCTCCGCGCTGCGCCGGCGGCGGACCTCGCGGATCGCGATTCGCTCGTCCTCGATGCGACCACGTACGACCGCCGGACGACCGCCGTCGCGGCGCTGGCGATCACGGCGCTCCCCGTCGAGCCCGTGAGCACGCACGCGTGGCGGGCCGCCACGTTGACGAGCTGGCCGGCGGCTACGGATGCGACCGCACGCGACGCGCTCGCCGAGGCAGCGGCGGCCGGCGACGAGCTCGCGGGCGCGTACCGGGAGCTCCTCGCACTCGTACCGGGGCTGTCGGGGCATACGCGGGAGCAGCTGATCGCGCTCGGCGCGCTCGCGACCGTCGCGAGCCGGTCGCCACGCCCCGGTGCCGAGCTCCTCACGCAGCTTCGCGCGGTGCGCGATGGCGACCTCGACGAGCAGATCGCGCTCGTGCGCGCCCGGGGCGCAGGGGAGCTGGAGGTGCCGCGCGATCCACTCGCGTACATGCAGCTGGCCACGCGGCACGCGACGCTCGCGGCCGAGGTGGACTCGCTGTTCGCCGCGCGAGATCCGGGCGTGGGACCGGTCGGTGGTGCGGAGGCCGGCGGCGGCGAGTCCAGTGGTGCCGAGCTTGCCGCGGACGAGACGCGCGGGCGAGCCGCGAGCCTCGACGCCGGCCTCGACGCAGCCGAGCTGTGGGGGCAGCTGAAGAAGTGGATGTCCAGCGTGGGACCGGTGCGCTACGTCGCGCTCCGTGGAGCCCGCGCGGCGATCCGCGCCCACGCCCGACCCGGCGCGCTCGACACCGACGAGGCCATAGTCGTCGCGCTCGAGGCCGTGATCGCCGAGCGCGCCACGCGCGCGGCGCTGGTGGCTGCGTCGGAGCCGGCGAAACGCTGGTTCGGATCGCTCTGGGGCGATCCGCTCGCGGCGGCGACGTTCGATCACACAGCCGTCGAAGCGGCCATCCAGTGGACCGCCGAGCTGCGCACCGCGTTCGACGCCGTGCACGTCGCGTTCGGTGACCCGGGGCGTGCCGCGGCGTGGCGCGCGCTCGTCGCTCAGGTCGCGGCGGGCCCGGCAGGCACGGAGGGCGTCAGCGAGCCCGCCGCCTCGTCGGCGGTGTTCGTGCGGCTCGCGCAGGCAGTCGCGCGCTGGCAACCAGCGCTTGCCGCGCTCGCGCGGGCGACCGGGATCGCGGAGGCCGAGCTCGGCGCAGGCTCCGATCACCTGGTGGCGCTGCGCGAGCAGATCGACACCCTCCGGGTCGCGCTGCCGTCCCTCGGTGACTGGGTCGCGTACTTCGTGGCCCGGCAGGCGGCCCGCGTGGCCGGCGTGGAGCTCGCGGTGATGGCGCTCGAGCGCGGTGACCTCGGTGCCGACGAGCTGGTGCTCGCTTGGGAGCGCGCCACGCTGCTGGCGTGGTTCGAGGCCGAGCTCGATCGAGTCCCCGTGCTCGCGAGCTTTCACGGCTCCCACCATCACGCCCAGGTCGCCGCGTTCGCCGATCTCGATCGCGCGGCCCTGGCGTTCGTGCGCAGCCGGACGCTCGCGCGCATCGGCGAGCTGATGCCCCGCCGGGCGCCACCGTCGATCGTGCCGGCCGAGCTGGGCACGCTGACCCCGCTCGAGACGGAGCTCGCGCTGGTCGGGCGGTACGCCGCGCGGTTGACGCGCGAGTCGCGTGCGCATCGCATGCCCACGCCCGTCACGCCGGCCGGGCCGGCCGGGCCCACGCGTCGGGCCGGCCGGACCACGCTCTCGCCCTCGCGACCCGGCGACGGCTCGTCCGACCTCCGCGCCGCGAGCGATGGCCACGAGCTGGGAACCGTCGATGCGGTGCTCGCCGCGCTGCCGACGGTGCTCGCGGCGGCCACGCCGTGCTGGCTCGTGACGCCGCGATCCGCCGCGCGCCTGTTCGCGACCACGGCGCCGCGCTTCGACATCGTGGTGATCGAT
>JAYTLP010000001.1:0-10779 GCA_043729375.1 Myxococcales bacterium | reverse complement strand
GAGAGGCCGCTGCAGATCTTCGGCTCGCACACGTGCAGCGCGTCGTTGCACGTCTGCGTGCTCGGGCAGGTGCCGGGGTCCCCAACCGCTGTGCACCTGCGGAGCCGCCGACGGAGTGCGTCGCCGCCGGCTACACGTGCGGCACGCTCGCCTCGGCGTGCGGCGGCACCATCACCTGCGGCGTCTGTGACGCCACGCAGAACCAGGTTTGCATCATCGCGCAAGGCGCGACGGCGGGCGTGTGCGGCGTGGCCTGCAACCTCCCGCAGAAGACGTGCGGCACCGACTACGCCGGGGCGTGCGGCACAAAGCTCGACAACAACTGCTGGCCGAACAAGCTCGACTGCGCGTGCCCCCCGGGGGACGTGTGCTCGTCGGGCGCCGCCGGTGTCCCGGGCACCTGCAGCATGCCGGTCGCATGCGGCAAGTACACGAGCGGCGCCGATGGTCAGCCCTGCTCGAACAGCGCGTCGCCCGCATTCCCCGAGGGTGACGGCACCTACCTCACGTGCCCGTGCGCCAACAGTGGCAGCGCGCCCGGCCAGGAGGTCTGCACGGGCATCGGCGGCAACGGCGCGGGCACCTGCTGCATGCGCGACGCCTGCACGGGCAACGCGGCGACGGTCCTCGACCACTGCTCGGGGCAGACCCTCAACTGCTGCACGAGCGCCCAGAAGGCCTACAACGGCCAGTGCTGCACGCCGAAGACGCAGTGCCCGGCCGACGGCAACTACGACGTCATCGACGACGGCTGTGGCGGCACGCTCACGTGCAACTGCGGACGCCTCGGCCTCGACAACCCGTCGTCACTCCCCTCGGCGCCGGGGTCGAGCGTGGCGTGCTGCGCGAAGCCGTCCTGCCCGGGCAACCAGTGCTCCGGTGTCATGACGTCGTCGTGCTCCGGTGCGCAGGTCACGTGCACCACCGCCGGCTGCGCCTCGCCGCCCGCCGGTCAGGTGAAGGAGTGCGATGGCTCCGGCATGTGCTGCAATGCGGCGCACCCTTGCACCGCAGGCGTTTACGAGGTCAAGACCGACGCGTGCGGTGTGCAGTACACCTGCGGATGCTCGGGTGCGACGAACGTCGTCCCGCGTGACGGCGGCGGCACGCCGGTCAGCGGGGCGCACTGCTGCGCGCCGCCGGCGGCCTGCGGCACCGATTGCAGCGGAGATGCGCACCACACCACGTGCAACGCAGGGGATGCCACCGTCGATCCGGACGCGTCCAGGGCGCCCATCACCTGCTCGTCGTGCTCGGGCTCGCAGTGCTGCAACGGCGGCACCTGCATCACGGCCAACACGTGTGTCGCCAACACGTGCGGCACCATCGACAACGGCTGCGGCTCCCCGAAGACGTGCGCGTGCGGCAACGGCAGCGTGTGCAACGGCACGACGTGCTCGTGCCCGACGCCAACATGCAATGGCTGCAACCCCGGAACGCAGACCAACGCATGCGGCAACTCCGTCAGCTGCGGGTGCGGCGGCGGCCAGCTCTGCGGCTCGAGCAACGCATGCTGCACGCCGAAGTCGTGCGCCGATCTCCCGGCGGGGCAGCAGTGTGGCGCCGTCGCCGACACCTGCACCGGCAACACGATCTCGTGCGGCTGCAACCCGGGCAACAAGCCGAACGCGGTCTGCGGCCAGACTGGCCAGTGTCAGTGCACTCCGACGAAGTGCTGCAAGGACACCGGCAACGCACTGCCGTGCATCCAGCCGGGGCCGTATGCGAACGACGGCTGCGGGACCGCGGGCAGCTGCAGCTCGTAGTCCTGCTGCACGAGCCCCACACCGCAGCTCGCACCACCCGCACGAGGACCCCATGACCTTCATCGAAACGACCAAGCGCGCGCTCCTCGCCGGCCTTCTGGCCACCGTCGGCGCGTGTCATCACGAGCACAACTCCGGCGACAACGACGCGTCGGTCGACACCGACCAGGGCTCCGACTTCTCGCTCGCCTGCGCCACGTCGAGCGCCAAGGCGGAGCTCGCGCCGCTCGACATCCTCATCATTCTCGATACGTCTGCCTCGATGGACTACGAGGGCAAGTGGACGAGCGTGAAGCTCGCGCTCAAGTCCTTCGTGAAGAACACCCAGGCGGTCGGCCTCGGCTTCGGAATCCAGTACTACCCGCTGCGCGCGCAGTGCAATCGCGCCGACTACGCGATGCCGGCAGTTCCTATCCAGGTGCTCCCGTCGGCCAACGCGGCCATCGTCGCGTCGCTCGAGGCGCAGCAGATGTCGGGCGGCACGCCGATTGTGCCCGCGTTCGAGGGCGTGTTCGACTACCTCAAGCAGTGGGCCACCGCCAACCCGACGCACAAGGTCGTGATGGTGCTCGCCTCCGACGGCGCGCCCGACGACAGCTGCATCGCCCCTACCGACACGGGGCTGACGAACTCGCTAGCGAACGCGACAAAGATCGCGATGGACGCCTACACGAGCAACCCGCAGGTCTCCACCTTCGTCATCGGCGTCGGCTCCGAGACGGCGACGCTGCAGCAGATCGCGACGGCAGGCGGCGGCCAGGCGATCTTCGTCGATACGAGCACCGACATCCAGGGAGCCTTCCTCGACGCGCTCACGAAGATCCGTGGCAACGCGCTGTCGTGTCAGTTCTCGATCCCGAACACGGGTGATGCGGGCACCACCCTCGACTACGAAGCGGTCAACGTCCTGTTCACGCCGTCGCCGGACGCCACGCAGAGCTCGCTCGTCTACGTCGCCGACGTCGCGAAGTGCAGCTCGGCCCCCGAGAACGGCTGGTACTACGACGACCCTTCCAACCCGACGCAGGTCGTGCTCTGCCAGGATGCGTGCGCCAAGGTGACGGCGGGCAGCACCGGCCGCATCGACGTCGTCTTCGGCTGCAAGACGATCGTGCTGTAGCACCTTGACGGCATGGGTACTCGAGCCCGACGTCTTCACGCAGGCCTCATTCGAGGCGATGCGCGACGCAGTCCGGGTCGCTGGTGATGAAGTCGTCGCGTGGGACGACGACTGGTGGTCGACGGGCCGATGGCATTCGCTCGTCGATCGCCGCGTCGTCTTCCACGGCAGCCTCGGGAACGCCGCGCGCATCGCTGCCGAGTTGCAGTGGAAGCCCGGCGCGTTCTGCGCGACGTCCGCATTCGCGTGCTCGTCCTACTACCCCGGGCTCGGCCCGTCTCTCGCGCAACGCTCGTGGCTGCTCACCACCGTCGCAGCTTTCGTCGCGGATCCGCGTGGTGTCACGGTCGGCCTCGGCCACGTCGAAGCGGTGTTCGTCCGGCCCGACAGCGCGCTCAAGCCGTTCAGCGGTCGCGTTGTTGCAGTCGACGAGGTGAGCCCCAAGGCGCTCGACTACGGAATCTACTACGACGACGATGCCCTCCCGATAGTGATAGCGCCCGTCGTGAACATCGGTCGCGAGTGGCGCTATGTCGTGGTCGACGGCGCCATCGTCGCGGGTAGTGCCTACGACGCGGTGGGGCGCGAGGCCATCCCGTCCGGCGCGCACGAAGCGTCATGGTGCTTCGCCGCGGACGTTGCGGCACGTATTTCAGCGCCGGAGCCCGTGTACGTGCTCGACGTGTGCGAGCGCGAAGGAGAGCTGAAGGTGCTCGAGTTGAACCCGTTCAGCGGCGCGGACCTCTACGCGTGCGACCGGCGTGCCGTCGTCGTGGCAGTGACTGCATTTTTGCGCTGAGCGCGCTTCACGGTCGAGCTCGGGTTCCGAACAGCGCCTGTTGCCTGCCGGTGTCCCGTCTCCTGTTCTCTGGGCTTCCACGACACCGAGTGACTCAGAGCTGGCGCGCGCGCAGGTCCTTGATGGTGTCGGCGAGCGTCTCCTGTGGGTCGCGGATCTCGAGGCCGAGCTCGCGGACCGCCTTGCCCGCGTCGCAGTACCAGAAGAGCTGCGCCATCTGGACGCCGACGGAGTCGAGCTTCGGCTTTCTGCCCGTGGCGCGAACCACGCGGTCCCAGATGGAGGCCGCGCGGATCTGCACGTTGCCGGGGAGCCGGAGCTGCAACGGTCGGTCGCGCGCGATGCGGCCGACGCGCGCGAAGAGCTCGGCGAAGGTCCAGTTGGGTCCGCCGAGCAGGTAGCGCTCGTAGGGGCGGGCGCCGATCGCGTGGATGGTGGCGGTGGCGGCATCGCGTACGTCGATGAAGCTGAGCCCGCCTGAAGGCACGACCGGAAGATCACCGTCGAGGTAGCGACGGATGTCACCGGTCGAGCTCTGGCGCGCGTCGCCGGGGCCGAGCAGCAAGCTCGGGTTGACGATGACGACCTCGAGACCGAGCTCGCGACCGTAGGACAGGGCGAGCTTCTCCTCGTAGATCTTGGAGAGGTAGTAGGGCCACTCGCCGACGATCGCGATGGGGTAGGGCGCGCGTTCGTCGAGGATGGGCTCGGGCTCGCGGGACACGGCGATGGTGCCGGAGGTGGACGCGACGACGACGCGGCGGACGCCGGCCCGTGCGGCCAGGCAGAGCACCCGGCGCGTACCGTCGACGTGGAGGCGCATCATGCGCTGACCGTCGTCGGGTTCACGCGAGACGAACCCGGCGAGGTGAAGCACCGCGTCGCATCCGATGAACGCGCTGTCGAGGGACGGCCTTCCCGCAGCGCCACGGCGCGTGGTGCCGACCGGCGTCGACTCCAGCGTGTCACCGTCGCGTACGACGTCGCCGGCGATCAGCGTCACGCCGAGCTCGGCGAGCTGCGGCGACGCGGTTCGCGAGAGCACCCGCACCTCGTCACCGCGCGCGACGAGCTGACGCACGACCTCCATCCCGAGGAAGCCAGTACCGCCGGTGACGAGGACGCGGCTCACGGGAGCTCCACCTGTCCCGTCGCATCTACGCTCCCTGGCGGTGCGAGCGCACGCACCGCGCGCTCGGCGATCGCCGCGACCGTGCGATACGACTCGGCGCGACCCGCACCCGCGGTGGCGAGGCGAAGGGAATCGTACGTGAGCACCGGTCCCACTCGCGCAATGAGGCCACTCCGGCGCGGCAGCATCTTTCCCGACGGCATCGAGCCGTACGTGCCCTCGAGATAGATCGGCAAGATGTCGACGTGGTTGCCGAGCGAGAGGTAGCCGATGGCCGGCTTGAAGTCGCTCATCACGCCGTCGCGCGCGCGCGTGCCCTCGGGGAAGATGAGGAGCACCTTGCCCATCTCGATCTCGCGCGACGCGAGGCGGAGCGACTCGCGCAGGGAGCCGTGTCGATCCATGGGCACGAGGTTGGTGAAGCTCTCGAAGTAGAGGCGGCGGATCGGATCGTCGAAGAAGTAGTCCTTCGCGGCGAGCGCGGTCAGGCGCGGGCCCCAGTCGCCGATGGCCTCCTTCACGAGGCCCATGTCGAGGTGGCTCGAGTGATTTGCAGCGACGAGGAACGGCCGGTTCAGCGGCACGTTGGCGCGACCGACGATCTTCGTGTCGAGGTACTCGTAGAGGAGGTGCTGACCCACGTCGAGCGCACGACCGCCGAGCGCGCGGAGCGGCGCGGGCACGCGGAGGGTCTTGTGCTCCGCGACGACGCGGGTTGGCTTGAGCTGCCGACCCCGTGGCCAGGTCGCGACGAGCGCTACGAGCTCGCCGACCGTCTGCACGGCGGACAGCGCCTGGCTGTCCCCGAGCTGGACCCCAGCCGCCTCGAGCGCGACGCCGAGCTCGGTGAGCATCAGCGAGTCGAAGCCGAGCTGGCCGATGAGCGCCTCGGGTTGCAGCTCGGCGAGCGGCCGGCCGCTGACCTGCGCGAGGATGTCCCGGATCCAGCTCGAGCCGACGGTGCTGGCCGGCGCCGCGTTCTTGCGCAGCGCCTCGAGGCGCTGGAGCTCGCGCACGACCTCGCGACGCTTCACCTTGCGCGTCGCCGTGCGCGGGAGTGGCAGGTCCGTGAAGTGCACCACGCGGAGCCGCTTGTGCACGGGCAGCCGCGCGCCGCGCTGGGCGAGGTGCGCCGAGATGCGCTCGCGAACATCGCGGCGATCGCCGTCGTAGCTCGGAACGACGAGCACCGCGACGACTTCACCCCGGCCACTTTCATCGGGAAGGCCGACGACGGAGAGCTCCTTTATCTCGGGTGCATCGCGGTACAGCTCCTCGAGCTCGTCGGGGTAGATGTTCTCGCCGCTCGGGCCGAGGATGAGCTCCTTCTTCCGACCGACGACGTAGAGCCGGCCGTCCTCGATGCGCCCGAGGTCTCCCGTGCGGAGCCAGCCGCCGTCGATGGCCTCGGCGGTGGCGGCGTCGTTCTCGTAGTAGCCGAGCATCACGCTCGGGGCCTGCGCCACGATCTCGCCGACGCCGGACGCGTCGGGGTCGGCGATCGACAGCGTCACGCCGGGCAGCGCTTCTCCGACGGAGCCTCTCAGGAGGCGCGTGCGCTGCCGGCCGACCGCCAGCACTGGTGCCGCCTCCGTGAGGCCGTAGCCCTCGTACAGGTTGAAGCCGAGCCCGCGCAGCGACTTCATCGTCTGCGGGTCGAGCGCAGCGCCGCCCGAGATGAGCAGCCGGAGGCGCCCGCCGAAGCGCTGGTGGATCGGCCAGAAGAGCAACCGCGGAATGTTGAGCACCGACTCTGCCAGTGACGGTGGCAACCGATCTCGCAGCTCGTACGCCCACTCTGCGAGGAGGTCGAAGAGGCGCTCCACCAGGCCGCCGCGCTCGCTCACGGGACGACGGATGTTGCGCTCGAAGAGCTCGAAGAGCGCGGGCACGCCGACCATGCCCGTGACGTGTGCGGTGCCGAACGCGGACTTCAACGCATCCGCATCGAGCTCGCGCAGGTAGGTGATCTGCGCGCCCCGCATGAGCGGCATGAGCAGGCCGGCCGAGAACTCGAACGTGTGGTGCAGCGGCAACACGGAGAGCAGGCCGTCGTGCCGATCCAGGTCGAACACCGATGCGAGCTTGGACAGCAGCGACGTGAAGTTTCGATGCGACAGCATCACGCCCTTCGGGTTGCCAGTGGTGCCCGACGTGAAGATCAGCGACGCGAGGTCATCACCGCGCGGCTGGTGCACGAGCGCCGTCGAGCCCGACTGCTCCTCGAGCAACGCGTCGATGCGGACGAGGGCGAGCCCCGGCTCCTCGCTCGACAATCGATCCGCGCTGCGCTCGCCCGCGACGACGAGCTTGGCGTGGGACCAGCCGACGATGCGGCCGAGCTCCTCGGCGGTGGCCTGGTGGTCCACGGGCACCGCGACCGCGCCGGCCTTGAGGATGCCGAAGTAGGCGATCGCCCAGGTGGGGTGGTTCTCGGCGCACAGCACGACGTGGTCCCGCGGCTGTATGCCGCGCGCGGCGAGCGCCGTGCCGAACCGCGTCGCGAGGCGCTGCAGGTCGGCGTAGGTGTAGCGACCCTGGTCGACCTCGCCGTCGAGCAGGCGGAGCGCCGGGCGGCTCTTGTGCAGGCGCGTCGTGGCGTCGAAGAGCTCGAGCAGGTCCTTGTACGTGTAGACGCTGCGCGGACGCTGCTGGAACTCTTCATCCAGAGACGGGAAGACCCAGCGCTCGAGCCCGCGCATGTGGATGTCGAGCCAGTACACCCGCCAGTCGATGTGCTCGGGATCCCACCTCAGCGCCAGCTGATCGGCCGGCGCGAGCCGCTCTGAGAGCGCGCGGATATGGTCGCAGCGGAAGACGTAGCGACGGTCGTGGATGAACGGCATGAAGAGCGTGAACAGCTCCTCGGTCTGCGCGGCGGTCCGAGCGATGCCGGCGAGGCTCTGGCGCGCGTGCTCGGCGAGCCCCTGCACGCGCGGTGCGCCCCAGCGCGGCGTGTGCTTCTCGATGAGCGACGACAGTCCGATCGCCGCCGAGCGCCACAGCGGGGCGGAGGTGCGCTCGAAGGTCTGCTTGCCGACGGCGACAGGCTCCATGCGGGCCTGCAGCGCGTTCCAGGTGGCATTGCCCTGTGTGCGATCGCGATAGTAACGGCGCTTGTGCAGCCCGAGCAGCTCCACGGCTCGCTGGAGGTACAGCGGGTTCGAGTCAGACGAGCCCAGCTGGTACACGAGCTCGTTCTGCCGCGCGATGGTCGCGGCCATCACCATGATGAGCCCTGCGCATACGAGGTCGACCGGGATGACGTCGAGCCGGACGCCGTCGCCCACGGGGAAGGTACGGTGGCCCTTGATGTTGAGGTATGCGAGCGGCGCCGTCGTGGTGAAGCCCTCGTTCCAGCCGGGGAACGGGTAGCGCATGGCGGACTCGACGATGGCCGGGCGCACGATGCTGCAGCGAACTCGTCGATCGTCGGCGTGGTGTGCCGCTTCGGCCACGATCTGGTCGCCGAGCGACTTCGTGTACGTGTAGGTGTTGGTCCAGCCCCAGTGCTTCGCGCGTTCCATGCCGATCTCGGTGAGGCGCGTGGACAGCCACATCTTGCGCTCGCGTTGCACGGCGATCTTCATCGTCTGCGGGTCGTCTGGATCGCGACCCTCGTCGGTGAGTCGCTGCCACGCGCGGTCGCGGAACAACGACACGTGCGCGCGATCGTCGGCCAGGCTCTTCTGCTGCTCGATGACGCGCTGGCAGTCGGCGAGCTCGGCCTCGACAGAGAAGTCGATGTCGCGCAGCGCCCCGTCGGGCGGTGGGTTCTCGGCGTCGTAACGCCGCGGGAAGTAGCCTGCGACCGCGTCGTCCTCCCACATCTCGCCGTCACGGTTGCCAGCCACGAAGCACGTGGAGACGTGCACGACGCTCGCACCGGTGCGGCGAGCGAGGTCGAGCGTGTGCTTCGGCCCCAGAACGTTGATGCGGATGGCGCTCTCGAGGGTGGGGTTGAAGGTGACGAGGCCGGCACAGTTGACGATGACGTCGAGCCGGCCGAGCTGCGCGAGCTCCGCGGGGCCGAAGTTGAGATTGGGTCGCGACACGTCGCCGGGCAGTGCGACGCACTTGTCGCGCATGAACGCGAGGAAGCCGTCCTTGCCTCCGAAGCGCTCGCGCAGCGGATCGAAGACGGGCGAGCTCGCGATCTTGTCGAAGAAGCGCTCGTCCGACGACGAGCCCGCACCGGCGCGCGTGAGCACGAAGAGCGTGCCGAGGTCGGGGTAGCGATGCAGGAGCATCGACAGCGCGACCTTGCCGACGAAGCCCGTGGCTCCGATGAACAGGATCCGACGGCCGGCGAGGGTCTGCCCCACGTCGAGCACGGGCTGGCCCGACGACGAGGCCGGCACGACAGAGGCGGACATGAAGCGCCGTTTTAGGGCACCTTGCGACGGGGGGCAAGCCGTACGTGGGGCCACCGCCACATGGGCGGCAGACCTTTCACCTCATGTCGCTGATCACGATCGGCGGGTGGTGCAGCATCGTGATGCTCGCCGATCGACCCATCGTGCCGCGAGCCATCGCTACAGCCTCGGCCATCGAGTCGGCGCGCTCCCAGCCGAGGATGCGCGGGACCGTCGTGTTGTCGGCGCCGACGACGATCACGCGCGACAGGTGCTCGCGGCCGGCCTGGCCCCAGTACCACATGAAGAACGGGTGCGCGCCATGATACGCGTTCCCGCGACGGTACATCTCGACGTAGCTCGGGTTGTAGGCGAACTCGTCCTGGTACTTCTGCTCCAGCGTGTAGGCGTCCCGCGTCTCGGGGAGCAGGCGGTTGAAGAACTCGATGTACGAAGGATGGTGCACCGGGTCGAACGCGTCGGAGCATGGGTGCGTGATGATCATGACGCCGCCCTTCTTCACGACCGGACGATTCCGGTACATGTGGAAGAAATACCCGAGCGCCATCACTTGCACGAGCAGCGGGTTGAGCGCCTTCGAGTTCACGTTGTACGGCGATACGTAGGGGATGCCCGTGACGAGGATGTCGGCCTGCCCCTCGACGGGAACGGCATACTGCTCGAAGCTGCGCTGCAGGATCTTCGCGTGCACCGGCTCGGTGGACCCGGCGTGCACCGCGATGATCTCGTACGGCGACGGCACACGCATGAAGATCTCGCGCCGTAGCGCCCGCGGCGTCTTGCCGAGCGTCCACTTGATGGCCTCGAACTTCAGGCGGTCCGTCTCCGTGAACGTGTCCTCGTTCTTCATGAGAAACGACAGCGGACCCGAGAACATGCGGTTGTTGAGCACGGTCTCGATGTGAAACACCTTGAGGTGCTCGTCGACGACCTTGCCGATGCGGTCGACCGAGTGGCTCAGCGCCGACCGCTTCGGGTCCATGAAGGAGTCGGAGTCGACGATGGTCTTCGGCGTGTGGTGCGCCTTCAGCGACTCGTAGCCGCAGAGGCCGACGCCCACCGACTTGTGCCCGCCGTCCATGGGCACGAGGTTGATGTTCACGTAGACGAGCAGGTCGCTATCGGCCGCGCGCTTGTTCGTCTCGACGAGCTCGCCGTGCCGCGTCTTGCCGAGCACCACCATGCCGTCGGGGTCGCACGCGTCGTGGTTGTAGAGGCGCTCGGGCCAGTACGCGTCGTACACCTTGTCGCCGACCATGCGGCGCACTTCCCAGTCGTGCATGCGCCGGTGCAGCGACGTGGCGATGATGATGTGGATGTCGTCGACGCCGAAGTCGGCGGCCATCTCGAGCACGATGTCGAGGACCGTCTCGCGCACGTCGGGGCGCGCCATCGGCGGCAGCGGCAGCGAGACGTCGTCCACCGCGATGGTCAGCTTCATCCCGGGCACGAGGAGCGCGTGCAGCGGGTCCATACCCTCGGGCCGCGCCAGCGCGGCGCGGATCGCGGCGCGAGGGTTGGGCAGCCCTGCGATGGGCGCACGCGGATAGATGACGCGCGTGCCGATGGGGAGGTGCTCGGCGACG